>JAVBYH010000129.1 GCA_030824175.1 Bacteroidota bacterium
GCCGTTCACCATGTCTGTCATCGTGCGCGGTGTGTGGAAATTGAAGTCTATCTCCTTGTCCTTCTCCGTTGTCAGTATTTCATCGACGATGAGCCAATACCTGTTCTTCGCATACACGATATGCCTGCGATGTTTCGACTTCTGATATTTGAGATACCCGTCGTGTGTCGCGGCAAAATATTCCGTAAATTTTTTGGGCGCCCAGATCTTGTCGTACCCCGGCTTGTCGATCTTTTCCGGAACCGCCTGGTTGATTGTGAGCATATTGTGGGCGAGCGGATGCTTGTACCAGGACACGTGGATCGAATCCATGTAGCCGAGCTTGCCGAGTCCGGCGTCGACAGCGATGGGAATGCCGTTCGCATACATCTCGAAGTCGAGCTGGTCGTAGTGGCAGTGATTCTGGAACTCGCCGTAATTCGTGATCATGTACATTGATGTCGGATTCCACGAGTCTCGCATCACGACGAATTTCGAATGGGGGAAATCCACCGATGTCGTCTTCGGATCGAACGGCTTCACCTTCAGGCCTGCGAGCGTTTCGGCGGTGAGATTGTTCTTCACGGCTCCGATGAAATCGCCGCGGTTGAAGAACTCGCCCATTTCCTTGAACACGCGGACGAGATTCTTGTTCCGATGCGCGTCGTTGAACGTCGGGTTGACGCCGACGGGCGTGTTCGTCAAAACGAAGAACTCGATATATTTTTCGATCCGGCCGATGTACTTCTTCATGAACGCGGGATCATCCTTGAAATACTTCAGCATCAGCATGTACCTGTAATAGACGGAGTACATGTACTCGGCGTAACTGGCCGTGCGTTCGACGTATCCGCCGTCGTCGAAGATGTCGTTCGTCAGGTGGAGTTCCATGTTGGCCTTGCTGCGCTTGAACCATGTGTGCGACTCGGTGAACTCCGGGAACACGCATGCGGTGTACGTGAGCGTCATCGCGGTGTGCGTCTGCCAATTGTACGGGTGGAACGGCGTCTTCGTCAGGCATTCGTCCATCCAGCGCGACGAGCCGAGGATGATCTTCAACAGACGCTTGTTTGTTTCGGGGGACATCGCCCGGGCGAACACGCGCTGCGCGTCGATGAGTTTCTGCGTCCTGTTCGCAAGCCCGAGCTCGTACCAGATGAAATCGTACGTCTTTGTGTGATTGATCACGCGCTCGTTCTTTACATCGTCCAACTGGTCGTACCATTGATTGAACACGTCTTCGAACGCCCTTGCGGTGGCCGGATCCTTCTTCAGCAGATAATAATTGATCTGGTCGTCGATGAAACTCAGATAATGGACGCCCCATTTCGACACGTCGGCATAGGTGTGGTTGAAGTCGATCGCCTTCCCCCAGTTCATGCTGTAGAGCGTGTATCCTTTCCCGGGAGTATAGAAGGCGGAGGCGGAGCGGACGATCCTGTTGAAGCGAAACGTGTCGGCTTCGACGTCTGCGACGAACTCGCCGATCGTCGTGAAATATTTTTTATTCTGTGGATCGTAGAGCGACAGCCGGTTGTTGTCCTTCCGCTGCGTCACGTAGCCGAAGAGGAGTTCGGAGATTGTGTCGTAGCGTTTCGCCCTCAGCGCCGTACGAAGGCGCACATTCAGGCGGGGTATGTTGAGCGAGGCGACAAGCTCCTCGTCTGTGATGTAGCGGATCTTCTTTTCGAAATATTCCTGTTCGATCATCACATCGTGCCACTCGGAGAGGCAGAGCTTGGGATCCATGGCGGACCGGTCGCCGTTGGGGACCTGTTGCCGGCACAGCGGGCAATACCATTTGCCGTCGGCTTTAAACACATCGGAATGTCCGCTGATGACCGGACCGGACCGGTCCTTTTGTGCGAAGGATGTCTCCGGCCCGATGCCAAGGATGAGAAAAAATACGATGGCTGTCTGAATAATTTTTCGCATATGATGCTCCTCTAATCTGGCCTGTTCCTGTCGATGGTGCAGTGCGAAATGTAGGGAGGGCATCGTGTAATAGCAAGCCGGAGGCGGATAAAATGTATGCGAAGCGGGGCGTCTCATGGGTGGAACGATAATTTCGCCGCGTGCAGACGCGGCGAAATCGCGGCGGCGAAATCACGGAGAAATCAGTGCTTGATAATGAGGTGTTACTGTCATATACTTGAAAGATAAAGCAGACGATGTTCATGAATTTCCGGAGACACGTGTTATGCCGTATGCGATCGGTTTCGATAATGCACGCTACCTGAAGGAACAGACGCAGCCGATCCTCGATCGGGTGACGCGGTTCGATAACAAACTGTACCTGGAATTCGGCGGGAAGCTACTGTTCGATTATCATGCGGCGCGCGTGCTGCCGGGATACGACCCGAACGTGAAGATGATGCTCCTGCAGAAGATCAGGGACAAGTCCGAGGTGATCCTCTGTATTTATGCGCGGGATATCGAGCATAAAAAAATCAGGGGGGACTTCGGGATCACGTACGATGCCGACGCCTTGAAGCTGATCGACGATCTCCACGAATGGGGGATCACCGTCTCGGCCGTCGTGATCACCCGGTATGACAATCAGCCTTCCGTCCGGTCATTCAGGACGAGCGTGGAACGATCGGGCATCCCCGTCTATATCCACCGCGCCACGGAAGGGTATCCGACGGATGTCGATACGATCGTCAGTGAACGGGGGTACGGGGCCAACGACTATATCGAGACCACCAAGCCGATTGTCGTGGTGACGGGTCCCGGACCGGGCAGCGGCAAACTCGCCACGTGTCTTTCACAGCTCTACCATGAACACAAGCGCGGCATCCATGCCGGATATGCAAAATTCGAGACGTTCCCGATCTGGGATCTGCCGTTGAAGCATCCCGTCAACATCGCGTATGAGGCGGCGACGGTGGACATCGGCGATTTCAACATGATCGATTCATTCCATCTCGAGGCGTACAATCAGCGCTCCGTGAATTACAACCGCGACATGGAGGCGTTTCCCCTCCTGCGGCGGATCATCGAAAAGATCACCGGGGCGCGTTCGTTCTACCAGTCGCCCACGGATATGGGAGTGAACAGGGCGAGCACGGGGATCGTCGACGACGAGGCGGTCCGCGCCGCGGCGCACCAGGAGATCATCCGGCGGTACTTCCGGCACGCGTGCGAATATGCTGCGGGCCTCACCGAGAAAGCGACCGTCGACAGGGTGGTGCTGCTGCTCGACGAGCTGCATCTCACGGTCGAGGACCGGTGTGTCGTTCCCAGCGCACGCGCGGCGGCGAAGGAATGCGAAGAGCGCGGGAAGGGCAATGAGGGCATCTTCTGCGGTGCGGCCATCGAGCTTCGCAGCGGAATGGTTGTCACCGGGATGAACTCCTCTCTGATGCACGCCTCGGCCGCGCTTGTGCTCAATGCCGTGAAGCAGTTGGGCGCGATCGCGGACGAGAGGCATCTCCTGCCTCCGGACATCATCGATTCGATCTCTTGCCTGAAGAAGGATGTGTTCCGCGGTAAAATGGTGAGCCTCGATCTGTCGGAGACGTTGATCGCCCTGAGCATCGGTGCGACGCACGATCCGTCGCTGCGGCTCGTCATTGAAAAATTGAAGGAGCTGCGGGGGTGCGAAGTGCATATGACGCACATTCCGACACCGGGGGACGAGGCGGGGTTCAGGAAGCTCGGCGTCAACCTCACGGCAGATCCGAATTTCGCCACCAAGCGTCTCTTCATGTACTGAGAGTGCGCCGGCATCGATCCATTTAAAAACAGAGGAGTGCACGTGGACAGACGATCATTCGTGAAGACAGGCATCGCCGCCGGCATTTCCGCGGCGGCATTCGGCGGACTCACATTCCCGGCGATCGGGGGCGTGCGTTCATCCTTCGATCTCGTGATCAAAGGCGGCATGCTCATCGACGGCACAGGCGCCGCATCGCGCGCGGCGGACATCGGCATCCGCAACGGCGTGATCGCCGCCGTCGGTTCGCTCGGCGATGCGACGGCCGATCGCGTGATCGACGCCGGGTCGTTTATTGTCTCGCCGGGATTCATCGACATCCACTCGCATCTCGACACAAGCCTGCTCGTTGCTCCGCGCGCCGAAAGCAAACTGCATCAGGGCGTTACGACGACTGTCACGGGCAATTGCGGCGGCTCGGCCGCTCCCCTGGGCGGACCCGAACTGGAGAAGATGCTCACAGAGTTCAGGGAGGACTTCGGATTCGACTGTCCCTACCGCGACATGGACGGTTTCTTCACGCTGCTGAAGGAACGGGGAACGGCGATCAATCTGCTCTCCCTCGTCGGTCTCGGCGATGTGCGCGCGAAGGTTGTCGGGATGGATAATCGTCCCGCCACGAAGGAGGAGATCGCGCTCATGCAGCGCGAGGCGGCCCTTGCCGTGGAACAGGGGTGCTTCGGCGCGTCGACCGGACTCGAATACACGCCGGGGAGTTTCGCGACGACCGAGGAGCTCATCGAGGTGATGAAAGGCATTCCCGAAAAGCACAGGCTCTATGCGACGCACATGCGCAACGAGGACAACCGCGTGCTCGCCGCGATCGACGAGGCAATCGCCATCGCGCGCGGATCGGGATCGAGGCTGCAGGTCTCGCACCTCAAGGCGCAGAACAAGGCGAACTGGCCGAAGCAGGCGGAGGCGATCGCCATGCTCGAGCGC
>JAVBYH010000247.1 GCA_030824175.1 Bacteroidota bacterium
AACAAGAAATAAAAATTATTTTTTTATAAAATAATTTTTGCCGCAGTTCACATGCATAGAAAGGTATCGATTTTTTTTTGATACACCGATAAATGGAAATAGCACTCGTCTACAACCGAAGGACGTATCGCAGCAGGAGACCGCAGCCGATCCGCAGCCTTCGGGTCAGAACATCGCCGATGTCAGTACGCAAGTTCGCTTCTCATCAACGAGCGCAGACACGTACGCCGAATGGGACACGATCGAAACGATCACGGCCGTGCGAGACGCTCTTGCCCTTCGCCATTCCGTGGCGATGATTGAAGCCGATGCCGATGCATTCGAACTCCTCCGCCGCAGCCGCCCCGAGATGGTGTTCAATATTGCCGAAGGACAGTACGGCGTCTCGCGCGAAGCGCAGATCCCGGCGATCCTCGATATGCTCAACATTCCGTTCACAGGTTCCGACGCACTGACGCTGGGCATCTGCCTCGACAAGTCCCGCGCGAAAGAGATCCTCTCGCACTACGCGATCCCGACACCGAAATTTTTCGTCATCAACGCCGTGAACGAACTCGCATCGGTGCAGATTCCCATGCCGTGCATGGTGAAGCCGCTCTGCGAAGGATCGAGCAAGGGCATCTTCAACGCCTCACTCTGCCGCTCGAGCCGGGAACTGTTCGAACAGGTCGAGCGCATCATCTCGACATACGCGCAGCCGGCACTGATCGAGGAGTTTCTCCCCGGCCGCGAATTCACAGTCGCGATGCTCGGCAACGGACCGGAGACAAGGGTACTGCCAATCGTCGAGATCCTCTTCGATTCGCTCCCCCATGGCGTCAATCCGATCTATTCGTTCGAGGCAAAGTGGATCTGGGACCAGTCGGACAATCCGCTCGACATTTTCAGATGTCCGGCGCAGCTCACAGTGCCCCTGCAGAACGCAATAGAAAAGATCTGCCTGGATACGTACCGCGTGCTCCGCTGCCGCGACTGGTCGCGCATCGACGTCAGGCTCGACGACGCAGGCACTCCTCATATAATAGAAGTGAATCCCCTCCCGGGCATACTGCCGAACCCGGAGGAAAATTCATGCTACCCCAAGGCCGCGCGAGCGGCGGGCATGTCCTACCAACAGCTGTTGAACAACGTCCTGGATGCAGGCTGCAGGCGGTACGGACTGCTGTAACGATAACAGATTGATTTTGAAGAAGATACAGAGTTCAATGATGAACAACCAGCTCCACGTCTCTATTATATACAACGAACCGACAATTGCCACGGAAGAAGGGCGGAAGTATGTTTCCGCCACGGGCATGGTGAACACCGACGGGTCGTTCGAGAAGGCCCACGCGGCCGGATTGCTCGATATGTCCGAGGTCGGCGTGCTGGAGCAGAAGGAAGACATCGAGAGCGCCCTGAAGCTGCTTGGCTATCGCACGACAATCTTCAATGTCACGAACGACATCGACGGGTTCATCCGGTTCCTCCGTGAAGAGAGACCCGATGTCGTGTTCAACATGGTCGAGAGCCTCGGCGACCAGGCGATCTTTGAAACGTACGTCGCCGGCATGTACGAGCTCATGAACATCGCCTACACCGGCGCCGGTCCGATGTCCCTCGGCACCTGCCTCAACAAGGCGAGGACGAAGGAGCTCTTGTCGTATCACGGCATCACCACGCCGAAGTTCTTCCTGTGCGATACAGCGGACGATGTCGCGGTCCGTGCGTCACGCCTCGCGTTCCCCATGATCGTGAAACCGGCGCTCGAAGACGCAAGCGTCGGCATCGAGAATGCGTCCATCGTCCGTTCCATCGGCGATCTCGAGCGGCGGGTCGGCTTCATCATCGCAAAATTCAACCAGGCCGCCCTCGTCGAGGAATTCATCGAGGGACGGGAGCTGAATGTGGCCGTCCTCGGAGACACGAAGCCCGAAGTGCTGCCGATCTCGGAGATCGACTTCTCGGCGCTCCCCGAGGGGATGCCGAACATCGTCACGTACAATGCGAAGTGGATGCACAACACGCCGGAATTTCTGGGCACCATCGGAAAATGTCCCGCCGTGCTGCCGCCGGACGTCGAAGCGCGCGTGAAGGCGACAGCGTTTGCCGCGTTCACGCTCATGGGATGCCGCGATTATGCGCGTGTGGACATCCGCTTGTCGAAGGAGAATGTGCCGTACGTCATCGAAGTGAATCCGAATCCCGACATCTCGGAAGACGCCGGCTTCATGCGGTCGGCTATGACGTCGGGTCGCTCCTTCTCCGACGTCATCCGCACAATCGTCGAATGCGCCGTCGAGCGCCATCGCCTGGCGCGGCCGTTATGACGATACGCGGACTCAGGACGACGGACATCGCCCGGCTCACGGACATTCTCGCCGCGACGGAGGTGTTCACGCACGACGAGATCATCATCGCCGTCGAGCTGATGACGGCGGTCGTCACCGACGCGCAGCAGAAGGATTACGTGATCTTCGTCGCCGCGGACGACGCCCAGACACCGGTCGGGTACATCTGCATCGGACCGACGCCGGCGACGCATGGCACGTACGATCTCTACTGGATTGCGGTCGATCCGACACGCTACGGCACGGGAGATGCGTTGCTGCTTCTCCGGGCGGGCGAAGCATACATCAGGGAGCGCAACGGCGCGTTGATCATCGTGGAAACGTCGTCGACCGCGAAGTACGAACGCACGCGCGCGTTTTACATGAAGTACGGATACGCCGAACTCGCGCGCATCCGCGAGTATTATCGGCCGGGCGATGATCTGATCGTCTACGGAAAATATTTTTCCACTACATAAGGCTCGTTGTTTATGGAACTCTGGCAGGAGATGCTGCGCGCAAGCGTGGACAGCGGAAAAGATTTGGTCGAGCGGTTTGGGTTCGACAACAGTCTTGCCGACAAATTGAATTCACTGTTTCATATCCGTATCAATCCCTACTACCTGAGCCTCATCCGCTCGCAGGGGGATCCGATCTGGAAGCAGTGCATTCCCGATGCGAAGGAGCTTGAAGAGGACAACCTGCCGACCGATCCGTTGAACGAGGAAGCCGACAGCCCGGTGCCGAGCATTACGCACCGCTATCCCGACCGCGTGCTCTTCCTGACGACGAGCCAGTGCTCGATGTACTGCCGCTTCTGCACGCGCAAGCGCAAGGTGGGCGACTCCGGGAAGATCAGCATGAAGTACATCCAGACCGGCCTCGATTATATCGCCGCGCATCCCGAAATTCGCGACGTCATCCTCTCCGGCGGCGATCCGCTCATGCTCACGGACTCGAACCTCGAGAAGATCCTCGCCGGCCTCCGCGCCATCCCGCACGTCGAGATCATCCGCATCGGCACGAAGATGCCCTGCGTGCTCCCGATGCGCATCACGAGCAAGCTGACGAAGATGCTCCGGAAGTACCATCCGATCTACGTGAACACGCACTTCAACCATCCGTGGGAATGCACCGCCGAGGCCAAGAAGGCGTGCGAAATGCTCGTCGATGCAGGCATTCCCGTCGGCAACCAGGCCGTGCTCATGAAGGGCGTGAACGACGATGCCGACGTGATGCTCGAACTGATGCGGAAGCTGCTGGTGATGCGCGTGAAACCGTACTATCTCTACCAGGCGGACATCACAAAGGGCGCGAACCATTTCCGCACACCGGTGAGCGTCGGGCTGGACATCATGGATAAGCTCCGCGGCCATACGTCCGGACTCGCCATTCCGAATTACGTGATCGACGCACCCGGCGGCGGCGGCAAGATCCCGCTCCTGCCGCAGTACGTGCTCGGACGCAACGGCAACAACATCATCATGCGCAATTATAAATACGATATCTACCAGTATCCCGACGTCGAAGAGGAGGAAAAAGTGCCCGAGACGATGGTCGAGAAGAAATTCCTGCGAAAACGCAAGCGTCCGGCGCACAAGAAGACATACCAGCCGGAACAGGTGCAGGTCGAATCCTGACAACGACGCACACGATCCCGCCCCGGCGGGATCGTGTGTTTTAAATCAACATGTTTTCATTACCGGCGAATTTTACCTATATTGCATCACAGATTACTACAGTCCCACAATCGATCATCGGCCACCATGAAAACTCCACTCCTCCACAAGATCGAAACAAAAGAATTTGTCGTCGGCGTCATCGGCCTCGGGTATGTCGGCCTGCCGCTTAACCTCTGCTACGTTGAAAAAGGATTCCGGTCGATCGGCTTCGACATCGACACCGCAAAGGTCGACGCTCTCTCTCGCAGCGCCTCGTACATTAAGCACATTTCACCCGAACGCATCGCCGCCGCGAATGCGTCGGGTCTCTTCACGGTCACGACGGATTTCTCGAAGCTCACCGAATGCGACGCCATCCTCATCGCCGTCCCGACGCCGCTCAACAAGAACCGCGAACCGGAGATGGGATATATCACCTCCACATGCGAGGCCATCGCCCCGCATCTGCGCAAGGGACAGCTCGTCGTCCTCGAGTCCACCACGTACCCCGGCACGACCGAAGAGGTGATGGTGCCGATCCTCGAGAAAAGCGGACTGAAGGTGGATCGCGATTTCTATGTCGCCTTCTCTCCCGAACGCGAGGACCCGAACAACCCGAGCTTTCGCACCGAAACGATCCCCAAGGTTGTCGGCTCCACGTCACCCG
>JAVBYH010000333.1 GCA_030824175.1 Bacteroidota bacterium
AAGGGTGGCTGAGGGGAAACATGAAAGCGGCGCTCACGGTGATCCCGATGGAGGGATGGAGCCGCGCCGCATTGTATGACGAGACATCGTTGGCGTGGGTGCGCCCGTCGCCGAACATGCGCACCGTCGCGACGGCTGTCGTGTATCCGGGTACATGCCTCATCGAGGGCCTCAATGTGTCCGAAGGAAGGGGCACGGACCACCCCTTCGAGAACATCGGAGCGCCGTGGATCGACGGCGATTCGCTCGCCATGGTGTTGAACGCCCAGCGCCTGCCCGGCGTCGTCTTCGAGCCCGCCGTGTTCACGCCGCGCCAGATCCCCGGCGTCACGAATCCGAAATTCAAGGATGTGGAATGCCGCGGCGTGTTCCTTCGCGTCACGGACCGCACGGCGTTCCAGGCGGTGAAGGCCGGCATCGCGCTCGTCTCGGCGATCCATACGCTCTACCCCGCGCAGCTCACGTTCCGCGACCGCGGATTCGACAGGCTCGCCGGCACGCCCGTTGTGCGCCGGATGATCGTGGACGGCCGTACCCCGGCTGCGATCGCGGCGCCGTGGAAGGCGCCGCTCGAAGAATTCATGGCGCACCGTCGGCACTATCTCTTGTATAAATAACTTTTTTCACCACGAACCCCTTTTGCCCATGAAGACGCTCGCCCTCATCGCGCATGATGAAAAAAAGACGGACATGCTCGCCTTCGTCAATCAGAACAAGTCGAAGCTCGCAAAATTCAAGCTCATCGCCACGAAGACCACGGGCACGCTCATACGCGAGAAGGTGGGGCTCCCGGTGAAATGCTATCTCTCGGGTCCGCTCGGCGGCGACGCGGAGATTGCCGCGCTCGTGGCGAAGCGCAAGGTCGACGCGGTCATCTTCATCACCGATCCGCTCAACGCGCATCCGCACGATCCCGACATCCACACGCTCATGCGCGTGTGCAATGTGTACAACGTGCCGCTTGCGCCGAACATCGCGACGGCGGAACTCATCGTGTCGCGCGAAAAACTCTGACACGAACTTCAAGGAACAGTCGGCACCGTTTTATCGTTCTACTAACACAACAAGTACCGTTCACATAATTTCGGGAATACAATGATCTTCATCTGGATCGGTTTCGTTTCGCTCATCCTCCTCATGCTCGCCATCGACCTTGGCGTCTTTCACCGCACATCGCACACGGTTTCTCTCAAGGAGGCCCTGAAGTGGTCGCTCGTGTGGGTGACGATGGGATTGAGCTTCACCGTTTTCATCTACTACGGCTACGAGTCGCACTGGCTCGGCCTCGGCAGCGCCATCGACTCGGTAGACGGCACCGTCAACAACGGCAGCACGGCCGCCGTGAAGTACCTCACGAGCTACATCGTCGAAAAATCGCTCAGCGTCGACAACATCTTCGTTATCGCCATGCTCTTCACGTTCTTCGGCGTGCCCCAGCGCTACCAGCACCGGGTGCTCTTCTGGGGCGTGCTCGGCGCCCTCATCCTGCGAGGCGTGATGATCGGCGTCGGCGCCGTGCTCATCGCCGAGTTCCATTGGATCCTCTACATCTTCGGCGCGTTCCTCGTGTTCACCGGCATCAAGATGTTCTTCATCGACGGGGGGGAGACGGACCCGAACCACAATATCGTCGTGAAATGGGCGAGGAAGATGTTCCCCGTCACCGCGCGATACCACGGCGAACATTTCATCGTCAGGGCGGGCGCTCCGGCGTCGAAGGAGAACGACGATGGCGTGATCGGTCCGGACACGGATGTGGCCGTCGCGCGCGTCAAACCCGGCACGCTCATGCTCACGCCCCTGGCGCTTGCACTTATCGTGGTGGAGACGACGGACGTCATCTTTGCCGTCGATTCGATCCCCGCGATCTTCGCGATCACCGCCGATCCGTTCATCGTCTTCACGAGCAACGTGTTCGCGATCCTCGGACTGCGCTCGCTCTACTTCGCGCTCGCCGAAATTCTCGGGAAGTTCAAGTATCTGAAGCCCGCGCTCGCGCTCGTGCTATTGCTCGTGGGCGTGAAGATGCTCGCCGCCTCGTGGCTCAAGGAGCTCCTCGGCGAATATTTCAATTTCTACCTGCTCGGCGCTGTGGTCGCCATTCTTAGCGCGGGCATCGTCGCTTCGATTGTCTCCACATCGAACGGGGAAAAAAATAGCAGGAAGTAATGTGCAGTGATCCTCCGGTTGTTCGTGGCCGCCCGCCAGGCGGCCCCGAACAAACAGCCGCGGCGATTCTCCGACACGGCGCCGGAGCGCCGCTCCGCCTGTGCGGCGGATCAGTGTACATACCTTCCCTCGCCGTATGAGATACCCCATTCCGCGCTTGCATCGACAATTGAATTTTCGTATTATTTTCCCAATCCATCGCACACCGTCTCTCAGACTACCCAACGTTCCTCTGTTCATTTTCATTCTTTGAAAGGAATCTGTATGACTCGTTTCTTCAAAGCTCTCATGGTACTGCTCTGCGCCGCATCCATCGTCTCCGCGCAGGGAGCACGCCCGTACTCAAAAAAGGTCGTCTCCTTCGTCAACAAGGTGCTCGCGCCTCCGAGCGCGTCGCTGACGACGGACCAGGCCGATTTTATCGGTGAGTCGGTGGAACAGAACATGAATATGCCCCGGTTCAATTTCGCGCCGCTGCCCGACACGTATGTCGCAAGCTTCCGCGACGAGGCTTCCGCGTGGAACGATTTTTCGCAGGAGAAGATCAAGGCCGGCATCGAACGGTACCTTGCGCCGAAACTGCTCGCACTCATCGATGAGAACAAGGAATCAATAAGCAGACAGAACCTGAGCGAGGCCGACAAGAATTCGTTCCTCGCAACGAAGGCGAAGGCGGCGGGCCTCTCGGCCACACAACTCGAGGCAATCCTCAACTCCGGGTTCTTCTTCGTGCCGTACCTCGAGTCCTATTCGCGCAGCGCGGACCGCAAGGTGCGAGAAGTGAAGAACGACAAGGGCGAGGTGACCCGCAAAGTGAACTACACCGAATACACGCACGAGATGCAGCTCGGCGTCCTGTGGTACCAGCTTCAGGTCGACAAGTCGAACAAAGCCTCCGTGAAATTCGTCGGGCAGGCGAAAGGGTGGAACGGCAGCGACCTCTCGCGCTCGAAATCGCAGGACGACGGCGCCGACGGCAACGCCGACTGGGAGGCCTTCACCGACGCGGTCGAGGCCAGCAGCAAAAACATCGCGCTCGAAACGAAGACAATGGAGCCATTCCAGCTCACCGGCGGCGTCACCGAAACCACCGGCTGGGGCATGAAGCTCTCGATCGGCTCGAGGGAGGGCGTCCACCTGGACGACACATACTGGATCGAAGAGCTCGAGGAGAACGAGGAAGGGAAGATCCAGAAGAACCGTCGCGGCTTCGTGAAGATCCGCCAGGTGGGCAACAACGCGAGCGACCCGACGGCCGTCTCGTACGCGCAGTCCATCACCGGTACGAATTATTCCACCGGACTCTCAGCCACGGAATTGCCGCTCATCGGCATCAACGTGCTTCTCTCGGGCGCGATGATCCCCGTGAAGATCAGTCCCTACGGAAATTTCGCACATGGCATCCCCCAGGCGAATGCGACGGACTTTTTGGGCTCCTTGGAAAAATACCGCTTCTTCCTCCGCCTCACGGAGGAGACGAAATATGCCGTCGGCGGCATGGCGGCAGTCCAGTTCAGCCTGGCACACTCCACGAACATTTCCGAACTCTGGTTCCATCTCGGCGGCCAGGTCGGTGTTCTCTCGCCCTCAGGACAGATGATCTATAAACGGTTCAACAGCAGCGGCGCACACGTCGGGTTCGACAGTTCCGATATTGGCGCCTCGCTCGCCGGATCGGTCAACGCAGGCCTGCTGAAAAAATTCTATATAAAGCGCTTCGGCTTCTTCCTGCAGGCCGACGTGAAATACGCGATGCTGCGCCTGACTGCGACAGGCAAGGATGACAAGAACGACGAGGATGTGAACTACAAACTCACGAACTCGCGCTTTGGCGCCGACTTCCGCGCCGGCATCGAAACATATATTTCGCCGAAGGTGATGTTCGGCATCGCCGCCGAATACAACCTGCTCGGCGCAGGCAACTCATGGGATGTGCTCGTCGACAACAAGGACGACGAGGAGATCGTCAAGAACGACGACGGCAAGGGTCCCGAAGTGAATTTCGGCGGCCTCGGCGTCTACGCCTGGATCAACCTTGCCATCCCGTCGTTCTAACGTTCTAATAGCTGTAACCCCTCCGGGGTAAGAAAAAAACGTTCAAATATCTGTAACCCCTCCGGGGTGACTACTTATCACAGGAGATCGATCATGAAGCGTTTTATGTCTGTGCTGTTTTCATTACTGCTTGTTCTGACATCACACACCGCCTCGGCCCAGAGCACGCCGCCTGTGTCGCGCGAGGCGACATTCATCGAAGCCGTCGGCGAGGCAGAAGTGATGGTGCGCGCAAAGGGCGTCGGAGCCGCAAGCGGCTTCTTCGGATTCGATGAGGAAGGCTCGGTGAAGAATGCCGAGACCGACGCCCGCAAGAGCGCCGTGTATTTCGTCCTCTACGGAGGCGCGGGACTCGACGGCGTGCTGAAATCCGCCGACGAGAAGAAGAAATTCACCGCC
>JAVBYH010000065.1 GCA_030824175.1 Bacteroidota bacterium
GTTCCTGTATCTGTCGCTCTGCGTCTCTTCCCATATGGCGCTGAGTCCGCCGGACGTGAAGGGTATGTGGAAGGGATTGCTGCTCATGGTGATACTTGTCTTCCTCGTGAATCTCATCCCTGCATACGCAAAGATGGACGTGTCGCGGTATGTCATGAAGGTGCGGTCCTTCACATCGGGCTTCATCAGCCTCTTCGTGCTCGCCGCGATCATCTCGTTGCTGAATTTTGCCGTTTCGTACGTCCTCCTGGGCGCCCTGCACTTCATCCGCCGCCGGTCCCTCTTAAGCGTTCTGTGATACCCTTTTTCGTGCCTACCACTTATGTAAATACCGCTTGACTCTTGAACACCGGTTCATTAGTTTGTCACAGTACGAATTTTACCGAAGTGTGAATGGACGCCGCACACGGTTCCTGCGGTATCACCGTTCAACTCCCTCCCACGAAATCAACCTGTAACTCGGATAGCTAATACGCATAGGCACGCACAGCCGCGCACAACCGCGCAAAGGAACAACCGCGATGAAAACCGGAAAAATCCTCTCCTTCATTATCGGCACCCTCATTACCGTCTCCCTGGCACATTCACAGACAATCACATCCAAAGCGACAGGCGGCAACTGGTCCGACGCAGCGACGTGGATCGGGGGAGTCGTGCCCACGCAAAACAACGACGTTGTCATCGCGGGCAGCGTGAGTGTCGGCGCGGGCGCCGCGTGCAGGAACATCACCGTCGGCGGAACGCTGCTGGCGGTGTCGTGGCCCGCCGCGAGTATAACGGTCACAGGCAGCATCACAAACAACGGCCTGATCATGGACTATGAGGCGTACTACTGGAACGTCCTCACCATCACCGTGACGGGGAACATCACGAACAACGGCATCATGAGGAACAGCTCGACGTTTTTCATGGGCGTCACGGAGCATCGGCTCTCGCTCGGCGCGGGCAGGACATTTGAAACCAATTTCACGTCGCTCGACACGCTCGGCACCTTCACGGCGCTTTCCCCGCTGTATTTTAAAAACTCTCCGCGGTACAATAACGGATTCAATCTGAAGGGCGCGACCCTCAACATGCAGACGAACGCGCTGACGCTCGAGGCGTTGGGCGCCGTCCACAACGGGACGCTCATCAATGCCGGCGATCTTATCGGCAAGGGCGGTGCCTCGCTCAACAATGTCACGTACAAGGGGAATATCAACATCAAGAGCATCGTGATCGTCGCCGCAAAGGTCGCCTTCGAAGGCACCGTCACCGTCACCGATACGCTCGAGGCGATCTCCTGGCCGGCGACGAGCCTGACCGTGACGGGGAACATCGTCAACAACGGACTCATACGGGACTACGAAGCCTATTACTGGAACGGCCTCAATATCACCGTGACGGGGAACATCACGAACAACGGGATCATGAGGAACAGCTCGACATATTTCAAGGGCGTCACGGAGCATCGGCTCTCGCTCGGCGCGGGCAGGACATTTGAAACCAACTTCACAGCGCTCGACACGCTCAGCGCATTCACCGCGCTTTCCCCGCTGCATTTTAAAAACTCCCTGCGGTTCAATAACGGATTCAACCTGAAAGGCGCGACACTCAACATGCAGACGAACGCGCTGACGCTCGAGGCGTTGGGCGCCGTCCACAACGGGACGGTGAGCAACGCCGGCGATCTTATCGGCAAGGGCGGTGCCTCGCTCAACAATGTCACGTACAAGGGGAATATCAACATCAGGAGCATCGTGCTCGTCGCCGCAAAAGTCACATTCGAAGGCGCCGTCACCGTCACCGACACGCTCGAGGCGATCACCTGGCCGGCGACGAGTCTGACCGTCGCGGGGAACATCGTCAACAACGGACTCATCAGGGACTACGAGGGATATTATCGGAACGTCCTCAACATCTATGTGACAGGAAATGTCACCAATAACGGCATCCTGCGGCACCGGAACACGTATTTCACGGGCACGGCGGACCATAAGATCGCGCTCGCCGCAGGAAAAGTGATCGAATCGAATTTTACGGCTTTGGATACGCTTGAAACATTCACGGCGACATCGCCGCTGCATTTTCTGACCGCATTCGATCTCAAGGGAGGCACGCTGAACATGCAGGCCAACCGGCTGACGCTCGAGGGACCCGGCAATATCCACCGCGGAACGGTGACGAATACGGCCGACCTGTTCGGGAAAGGCGCCACGCTGAGCAACGCGACGTATAAGGGCACGATGACGCTGAGAAGCATCGTGATCGTTGCGAAGAATGTGATCTTCGAGGGCGGCGTGACCGTGAAGGATACGCTGGAGGTCACCGGATCGGACAATGTTCCCGCGGTGACAATCATCGGGAATGTGGCGAACAACGGGCTGATACGGAATTATGAGGCATACTACTGGAAGGCACTCAATCTCCATATCACAGGGAATGTCACAAACAACGGGACGATCCGCAACAGCAACACCTACGTCACCGGCACTCTCGTCAACAACGGCGTCATCAGCGGTGCCATGCATATCTCGGGAAACATCACGAACCTCGTCAAATGGGATGCGGGGAGCGTCAATTTGACCGGATCGAACGAACGGACCATCCGCGGCACGGGCATCACCTGTGCGATACGTTCGACGGGTGAAAAAGTCATGCTTGCGGGCGAGAACTATCTGCCGAACCTGACGGTCGATGCGAAGTCCGTCTGCATCGCCTCGTCCGGATCGACGGTGTATGTTGCGGACAACACGCTCGACGAGAAACTCGATAACCGCGGCACGATCGTAACGAAGAAAAAATTCAGCACTGCCACGAATTATCCGTTCTTCAAGGCTCGTGTGAACGTCCTGTCGAATAGCGGCATCGATTCGGCATCGGTGGAATCGTTCGGGAGACAGGTGCCGCCGACATTTGCCAACGCGGTAAAATGTTACTGGCGCATCAACGCGTACTCGAAGACGGGGGTGAAGTCATTCGGGTCGCTGACATTGGCGTATAATGAGGACCTGCTCGGTACCAATACCGAAGCGGGGCTGCAGATCTACAATTCGCAGGACAGCGGCAAGACATGGGTGCAGTTGTCGACGTCGGTGAATACAACACGCGACCTCGCGAACAATACGCTCACACTCACCGATGCCCCGTCGAAGGGAGATTATCTGCTCTCCTCGAGCGCCGATCCGGTCTCCGTCCGGCCGTCGATCATCACGGCGATCATCGGAAGGTCGGCAATACGCATCGGCGCGCCGAACCGGATGACGATTCATTTTGTCAACAACAGCGATCTCGTCGCCGATGATTTTCTCATCTCTGTCAACACCGGATCGCAGGTGCATATCACATCCGCCGAGATTCCCCTTGTCGACGGCAGCAAACTTGTGCTGCCGAAGGACAGCCTCTTCTACGACGCGGGTGAAGACACCTCGGCGTTCTTCTACGTGCTGAAGATGGCGCCGCGCGAGGAACGAACGTTCGACATCGTCGTGTACGGCGATGTGCCGGCAACAAAGGTCTCCGCGCTGAATAAGGCCATGTTCGTCGATCCCGTCTCGATCACGGTCGGCGCAGTCGTCACGTGGGCGGCCTGGAAAGCGGGGACGTTCGTCGTGACGAAGGCCATCGACTACATCGGCGACAAGACAGTTGAAAAAATCAAATTAACGCCTGCCGAACAGAAACGGTACGACGACATGGTGCGGGGCGGCATACCGACCGAACTTGAAAAGCAGCCGGGAGGGGCGAAAGTGTTCGCGGGGAAATTCGTCGGCGGACAGGCGGCAAAGAAGCTCCTGAATCTCGCCCCGGCCGGATCGTCGGCGCTTGAAGTGGCCGTGACGACGACGCAGAACATCAAAAAGGTCGCTCCGAGCCTCAGGCAGCGGATCTTCAATTGGCTCTACAAGGAGGCGGGATTGTACGGCGTGGAGGAAACGGAGAGCGGAAACACCTATCAGCCGGCCGTCTCGACGGCGACGCAGAAGAAAGGTCAGCTCGTACGTTCCTGGGATCCGAATGAAAAGGTCGGACCGGAAGGCTTCGGCGACAAAAAATTCATCACCTCGGCCGGCAAGATGATGTACCAGATCCTCTTCGAGAACAAGAAGGAAGCCACCGCGCCCGCCTATAAGGTCGTCATTTACGATACGCTGAGGAGCGAGTTCGATCCTGAAACAGTCGAGTTCGGGAAGACAAGCCACGATGGCCCGCAGTATGCGTGGAAAAAAACACGGACCGGCAGCATCCTCAAGTGGGAGATCGAAGGCATCGAGCTGCCGCCGAACGTCACCGCGCCGGAGGGCGAAGGCTGGGTGGCGTTCACCGTGTCGCCGAAAGCAGGGCTTCCTTCCGGGACGGCTCTTTCCAATGCCGCGACGATCGTGTTCGACATGAATCCCGCGATCCGGACGAACACGTATCTCAACGTGCTGGATTTCAAGGCGCCCGTCACGCAGATGAAACCCGTGGCGCAGAACATCGCTGGAAAGACCGTTCTCGTCACTTGGCAATCGGCGGATGAAGCGAACGGGGCCGGCGTCGAATCTGTGACACTGTATGCGTCGATGGACGGGGGGGCGTATGCGGCCGTCGGGACGACGGCCGGGGATTCGCTGCGGATTCCGGTTGAAAC
>JAVBYH010000117.1 GCA_030824175.1 Bacteroidota bacterium
CTGCATCCGTCCGAAGTGAAGTTCGTGCTCATCGACCCGAAAAAGATCGAGCTGAGCTCGTTCCTGGAACTCCAGAACCACTTCCTGGCCATCTCGCAGGACGTGCTGGACGAGAAGATCATCACGACGCCCTCGAACGCCGTGCTCGCGCTCAAGTCCGCAGTGCTCGAAATGGAGAATCGCTACACGCTCCTCGCCGCCGGCGGCGTGCGCGGGGTGAAGGACTACAACGCGAAGTTCAAGGCGGGCAAACTGAAAAACAAGGACACGGACGCCTTCCGGCACCGTTTCCTGCCGTACATCGTCATCATCATCGACGAGCTCGCCGACCTTATGCTCACCACCGCGAAGGAGGTCGAGGAATCGATCGCACGCCTCGCGCAGATGGCCCGCGCCGTCGGCATACACCTTGTCCTGGCCACGCAGCGTCCGTCGGTCGACGTCATCACCGGCGTCATCAAGGCCAACTTCCCGGCGCGCATCGCATACGCCGTGTCGTCGAAGGTCGACTCGCGCACGATCATGGACGGGAACGGCGCCGAGCAGCTCATCGGCCGCGGCGACATGCTCTACCTGTCGACGAAGAGCCCGCGGCCCATCCGCATGCAGAACGCGTACATTTCAACGCAGGAGGTCGAGGACCTCGTGCAGTTCATCGGGAAGCAGAAGGGATACACAAAGCCGTACGAGCTACCCTCCGCGCTCGAGAAGAAACGCGGATCGCTCACCGGCAGCGGCGACGACCGCGACGACCTCTTCGAAGAAGCCGCACACATCGTCGTGCGCCACCAGCAGGGCTCGGTGTCGCTGCTGCAGCGCCGTCTGAAGGTCGGCTACTCGCGCGCCGCGCGCATCGTCGACGAGCTCGAAGCCGCCGGCATCGTCGGACCGTTCGACGGCTCCAAGGCCCGCGAAGTGATCATCGAAAGCGAGTCCGACCTCGAGATCATTCTCGGCTCCCTCGACTAGCTTTTGCTCTTTGTAGGGCGAAATGATATTTCGCCCCGCCGTTTTTCCGTTTCACCCGTCTATACATGAAAAAGGATGCCCCATGAAAAAATTATTGTCGTTAATGCTCGCGCTGTTTGTCCAGTCCGCGTTCTCCCAGGATATCACCCCGACGGAAGTCCTCGAGAACGTGCAGAAAAAATACACGTCCACCTCCGATGCCTCTGCAAAATTTTCGCAGAAGGTTTCGTTCAAATACGCCAAGATCGAACAGGCGTTCACCGGCACCGTGAAGATGAAGAAAGGGAACCGGTACCGCATCGAGTCGCAGCAGCAGACGCTCGTCACCGACGGCAAAACGGTGTGGCTCTATACGCCCGCCACGAAGCAGGTACTCATCGACACGTACAAGAACGATCCGCGCACCTTCTCGCCCGAGCGCATGCTCCTCGGACTTCCCAAGAATTTCCAGGCTACGCTCCTCGACGAGGATGCGAAGGCCGCCGGCGCCACGTACGTCATGAAGCTCGCCCCCAAGGCAAACACCGAATCGACAAAACTGTTCAAATCGCTCAAGGTGTGGGTCTCGGACGACGATTGGAGCATCCGGAAGATCGAGTACGTCGACCTCAACGAAACCCGCACCGTGTACACGCTCACCGAGCTCGCGTTCGACGCCGGTGTTGCCGACGATGCGTTCCGGTTCACCGCGCCCGCGAAGACGACCGTCGTCGACCTGCGCAACGCGCCCAAATAATGTTTTTCGGTCTCGCTGCCCGCTCATCCGGCGGGCGGCGCATTCAGCAATCGCTCGTGAACCTATGGCCAGTACCGTGAAACTCAAATCGTTTATCAATTATTCGCTCAGTTTCCTTCTGACTGTCACCCTTATGTATCTCGCATTCCGCGGGAAGGACATGGGGCAATTGTGGATGTCCATTTCCGCCGTTCCGCTGAAGTGGTTAGTGATACTCGTGCTGGGGAGCGCTGTGAGCCACCTCGTACGCGCCTGGCGCTGGCAGTATCTGCTCTATCCGATCAAGACAAATGTGTCGCTCCGCAATTCGTTCTCTGCCGTCATGATCGGCATGCTCATTAACAACGTTCTCCCGCGGGTCGGCGAGTTCGTGCGTCCCGTCGCCCTCGGCAGGCTCGAGAAGATCTCGCGCAGTGCCGCATTCGGCACTGTCGTGCTCGAACGCGTCATCGACCTCATCACGTTCGTCCTCATTCTGCTCCTCGTCCTGTTCTTCTACGCGTCGTCGTTCACGAAACTGTTTCCCTCGCTGGCGAACGTCGAATGGATCTTCCTTGCCGGATCTGCCGTGATGCTCGTCGTGTGCGTCGTCGTGTTCTTCAACGCCGAATTCGTGTTCTCGTTCATCCGCAAATTTGCCGCCGTGCTCCCGCACGGCATCCGCGGGAAGGTGGAAAAGATCATCGATTCGTTCCTCACGGGATTCGGTGCGTCCAAGCATCCGGGCAATTATGTCATGATCGGCGTGACAAGCCTCATCATCTGGGGACTCTACATCATCCTCATGTACCTGCCGTTTTATGCATTCGACATGATGGCGACGAACAACCTCGATTTCAGTTCGGCAACAATCCTCATGGTCGTCTCCGGCATTGCCTACGCGGTCCCGACTCCGAGCGGTTTCGGGTCGTATCATTTTTTCACGGCGTTCGTGCTCGCCCAGCTCTTCGGCGTCGATACAGTCGTCGCATCGAGCTATGCGCTGTACACGCATTCACTCGGATTCCTTTCGTCGACAATCGTCGGGCTGTATTTTTTGCTCAAGGACAAGATCCACGTCGCTGAACTCGTTGCACAGCCTCAGCCCTCGATCGATTGAACGAACACACTACGACCCATATGCAGATGAGAATATGTTTACTGGCGATTGTATTCGCCATTCCGCTCTTTGCCGCACCGAAACAAGGAACGAAGAACGGCCAGGCAGCTGTTGAAAGCATAAACACATTCGGTTGGTACGCGGGCATGGGAGTGCATCTCATCTCCGCTCCGAGCATTGTCACTTACGTCAATCATATGACGCAGACGACAAGCGCCGCCGACGATTGGGGAACGGCTGTCGAATTCTTCACCGGCCTGGAATTCCCGGTCGCGTCATCGTGGGGAGTGAAGGCGGAATACTCATACCTCTTCAAGTCGTATACGATCGATGTCGCCGCCTACAGCGGAGGACTCGAGTATCATGTGAACGCCCCGACGGTCATGCTGCAGTATGTTTTTCCCGGCAAGGGATTTTTCCTGAAGGCAGGGGCAGGCGGAGGATATCACTGGGGCACGATAACGCCGCCGAAGCAATACGGCTCGCAGGTCGTGTACACGGCATCGGGACCAGGATTCCGCATCGAGGCCGAGGGACAGACGGCGTTCGATGAGCATCTGTTCGGCTACATCAGCGGCACGCTCGGCGCCGAACTCCTCGGCGATGTCGTCTCGAACAGCGATCAAAAAATCGTCAATGGCGAGGAATTCGTGTCGCTCAATTACGTGACTGCCGGCGTACGTTTCGGCCTCATGTATTACTTTTAATTGTAGGGCGAAATGATATTTCGCCCCATTTTGCCTTTGCTTTTGTAGGGCAAGCTATTAGCTCGCCCATCTCACGGAGACTTCACCAATGACTCAAAAATTATTTTTCGTGCTCTTCTGCCTGGCAATGGCGGGCTGTACGATGCAGAAGGATCTTACAAAACAGCAACCACTAAAAAAGGATACCCCCGTGGAACAAAAAACCGAAGCACCAAAGAGCACCATCGTCGTCATCGAAACCTCGAAGGGGTCGATCACCGTGCAGTTGGACGGCGAGAACGCGCCCCGTCACACGGCGAATTTCATCAAGCTCGCCCGCCAAAACTTCTACAGCGGAACGACATTCCACCGCGTCATCCCCGGATTCATGATCCAGGGCGGTGATCCGAACTCCAAGAACGAGGACCGTACGACACACGGCGCCGGCGGACCGGAGTATAAGATCGATGCAGAGATCGGCCTCACCCACGAACGCGGCGTCATCGCCGCCGCACGCCAGGGCGACCAGGTCAACCCGAAACGCCAGTCCAGCGGATCGCAATTCTACATCACCGTCGTCCCGACGCGCCACCTCGACGGCCAGTATTCGGTGTTCGGAAAAGTGATCAAGGGAATGGAGGTCGTGGACGCCATCGCCGAAGTGAAACGCGACGTTCGCGACAACCCGCTCGATCCGATCGTCATACAGAAAGTGTCGGTCCAGTAAGTGGCGAAGGGAAAAGAGAAACTCGATGTCGACGGCCTCATGGCCGGGATCAAGAAGAAGGATTTCGCGCCGGTGTATTTTCTCTACGGCGAGGAAGACTATTTCATCGAGGGGATCGTGGACGCGCTGCTGCAGTCGGCGGTGGAAGAGTCGACGAAGCACTTCAACTGCGACGTCGTCTACGGCTCTGACGTCAACGGGAAGCAGGTTGCCGCCATGGCCGCCGCCTATCCGATGATGGCGGAGCGCCGCGTCGTCGTCGTGAAGGATTTCGAACGCCTCTCAGAAAAAGAGGTGCTCGAATCCTACTTTGAAAAACCGTCGCCAACGACGGTCCTCGTGATCGTTGCGTCCCATCCCGACATGC
>JAVBYH010000348.1 GCA_030824175.1 Bacteroidota bacterium
CGATGAAGATGATATCCTCGAACAGGAACATGAGGCGCTTGATCTCGGCTGCAAGCTGGACGTCGCGCTGCTCGATGTTCTCGAGGACGTTCTTGGCGGTCACTGTCGTGCTCTTGTTCAGGATGGCGGCGACGGATTTCGTGCCTCCGATCGTGCTGATGCTCTGGTTCATCTGGTTCTGCGCGATCTCGTCGAGCACCTTTTCGATCTCCTTGAGCGTCTGGGGCGACACTTTTCCCAGCGTGGCGATGCGGTACGCGACATCCGAACGGAGTTCCTCGGGGAACTCGAGGAGCACCTGCGCGGTCTGTTCGGGCAGGATGTTCGAGAGGATCAGTGCGATCGTTTGGGGATGTTCTTTCGAGAGGAAGCTGGCAAGCTGCTGCGGATCGGTCTGGCGCAGCATGGCGAAGCCGGTCACATGCGTGAGCGCCTTCACCTTCTCCATGATATCGGTGGCCTTGTTGATGCCGAACGTCTTCTCGAGCAGCGCATGCGCATATTCCAGTCCGCCCTGCACCACGAAATCGCGTGCGGTCGTCATTTCCTGGAACTCCTGCATGACGTCGTCCGTCACCTGTGCGGGGATCCCGCGCATGCTCGAAATCTCGATCGTGATACGCTCGACCTCAAGGGGATCGAGCTCGCGGAAGATGCGCGTCGCACTTTCCACGTCCATCGAAATGAGCAGGAGAGCGGCCTTCTGCGAGCCCGTAAGCTTCACCTTGCGCCGTTCCGCTTCCTGTTTTATAAGCTGTTCTGTGCTAGTCATTATTTTCAGCGAGCCAAAGTTTCACAACTTTCGACGTATCTGTGGGTTTTTCGCGAACGTAGTCCATCACACGCGCCCGGCGTTCCTCGCGGTGCAGTGTCTCCAGCGGCACTTCCTTTTCCGGCAGCGGGGGGATCGCCTTCTTCTCCACCGTCGCGTGTTCGAGGACCCTCTGTGCTTCGTGCATGACATTCTCCTTCACGTCGAGATATTGGCCGACGGGTCCGACGACTCTGCGGGATTTCAGGCGTCCGATGAGCATAAAGAGGATCACCACCGCGCCGACCATGGCGCCGATGATCACGTACTGCTGCATATTGTTGTCCGTCGGCAGGGCGTCCGTCTTCTGCACGAATTGTTCGTCGTTCAGCCGGTTGTCGAAGGGAAGATTGACGAATGAAATTTCGTCGTTCCTGCGCATGTCGAATCCGACCGCCTTCTTCACGACATCGGTCAGCAGCGTGATCTCCTCCGTTGTGCGCGGCAGGATCTCGACCTCCTGTTTGCCGTTGACGTCCGTCTTCTTCTGCTTGCCGTTGATGAGTACGGCGATCGAGAGCCTGTTCACATTGCCCGTGCCGGCGACGATGTGTTCGAGCGTCTTGCTGATCTCATAGTTCGTGATCGAGTTCGTGCGGGCGCCCGGGGGAAGCGTGTCTGTCTGCGCCGTCTTCTCCTCGGTGGACTGCTCGCTGCGAACGACCTGTCCGTCGGGATCGTACTTTTCAACGGTCTGTTCGACCTGGTTGAAGTTCAATTCCGCCGTGACGCGGACGATCGAATTGTTCGCTCCGACGACGCCGTCGAGGAGCGACTGCGCCTGGTGGGCGAGGTACGTCTCGACCTTGTGCTGAAGTTCATACTGTGTGGAGGAGAGCGCGGCGAGCGAATTGGTCTGCGTGTTGGCCGAGAGGATGTTGCCGTGCGAATCCATGATCGATACGTTCTTCGCATCCAGCCCTTCGACGCTGCTGGCGACAAGGCGGCCGATGCCCTCGATATTCTCGGGTGACAGTTTTCCGCTCTTCAGCTTCAACACGACCGAAGAGGTCGGGTCTTTCTGATCTTCCTTGAAGAGCGCCTTCTCCGGCATCACGATATGGACGCGGGCGCCCTCGACCTCGTCGATCGTGAGGATCGTGCGGGCCAGTTCGCCTTCGAGCGCGCGGCGGTAGTTGAGCTTCTGCACGAAGTCCGATGCGCCGAGGTTCGTTTTGTCGAAGATTTCATAGCCGACGGTGCTCGTCTGCAGCAGTCCCTCGCCCGCCATGGACAAACGGAGGTCGTACAACTGTTCCTTCGGCACCATTATGGACTTGCCCGTGTCGTCGAGCTTGTAGGGGACTTTTTTTTCCTTCAGGCGCTCCACGATCTTATTGGCGTCGGCTGCGTTCAGGTTCGCAAAGAGCGTCACGTACGTCGGCTTGCTCATCATGTTGACGAGCGTCAGGATCGCGACGATGGCCGCGACGGCCGAGCCGCCGATGAGCGCCTTCTGGGCGAGCGTCAGCTTCGAGAGGAGCGACGAGAATTGTTCTTTCAATGGGTCCATGGCGTTACACCGGGATTCTGCTTAATTCGCGATATGCATCGATTGTTTTGTTTCGGACCTCGAGGAGCAGGTCGAAGCTTGTGCGCGCCTTCTCGGCGGCGACCATCACGTCGTGGACCTCGACGGCCTCGCCGGAGGAGAAGTCCTGCACGGCCTTCCCTGCCTGCGCCTGGAGCGAGTTGACGTCGGCGATGAAATGCTTCAGCGTGTCGCCGAACGTGACGGTGGACTGTTCGCCGTTGGCCCCTTCGGGAAGGGTGCGTTTCGGCATGATCGCCTGTCCAAGACCCATGGGTGTATCTGTTATCGTGTTCATAGTTAACTCTTCTTGTCGACCAGTGACCCGACGGAATACTCGGGCGAGATTCCGCTCTTTGAATAGGTTGAATAAGATGAAATTTCTTTTGACTGTTCCGGATACAAGTCCGTGAAGTACTTGAGTTCTTCCTGCGAGATGACGCCGGCGGGCGCGTTTCCCGTCCGGGCCGCCGACTGCAGCGCGGGCTGCTCTGTCGGCTTCTGCGCTGCCGCGCGTGTCGCGGCGTCGTATGCCTGCATCGGCTGGAATGACGATACTTTCATATATCCAACGCGTCCTTTGCCATTTGTTTGCCGGCGTTGATCGCCGTGACGTTTGCTTCATAGCCGCGCGACGCGGCGATCATTTCCACCATTTCCGTGACGACGTTCACGTTCGGCAATTTCACGTACCCGTCCTCATCCGCGTCGGGATGCGTGGGATCGTGGATCACCTTGAACGGCGCCGAGTCCTTTTCAACGTCGCCGTCCACATTGGCGAGGTTCTGTCCGAACGCGTCGGCCGACAACATTCCGGCGCCGATCGCGATGCCGTCCCGTGTCGATGCCAGGGGCACGAGCGCCGGCTGCACCGGGGGGAGCCCCGGGACAAACGCGTTCGACTGCGATGTGCGGAAAGTGACGAACTGGCGCTGGTAGGGCGTGCCGTCCTTCGTGCGCGTCGTATCGGCATTGGCGATGTTCTCGGCCACCGCGTTCATGCGTTTGCGCTGGGCCCGCAGGCCCGATGCGCTGACATTCATTGAAGAAAAGAGCATATCAGTTTTCATGCGCCGGATCCTCCGCCATTGATGCTTCGCCGCATCGTCGTGAATGTGCCCGCGATGAGCCGGGCTGCGTACTTGAATCGAATTTGATTTTGTGCGAGTTCGGACATCTCCATGTCGATGTCCACATTGTTCACGCCGCTGGCGAGCTTGTCCGTGCCCTCGGTCGGTTCTGAAATGCGCGCCTGCAACTGGTCCGGATCATTGCTGTTGATCGGGATATGCGCGGGCTGCGTAGACGCACCCGCAAGCGGCGTCGCCCCGCCGAGCGTCAGCGCCTCGTTGAAATTGGTCTCGAACTCCACGTCCCGCCGCTTGTACCCGACCGTCGAGATGTTCGCGATGTTGCCCGCGATCACCTTCTGCCGCGTCGCATAAGCGCCGAGGGCCTTGTGCAGGAGCGGAATCTTTGTCTTTGAAAAAAGGAAATTATCGATCATGTCGCACCCTAGACGCCGAAGATATCGTCGTATTTATCGTCCACTTCCGGTTCGGTGAATTTCTCTACAGAGGTCGCGGCCAGCACGACAAGGGCGGCAACCGCTCCTGCCAACACCGTCCACAGTCCGACTTTTTGGAGCTCTAATGCGGTCATACTGGCTATGCTAAATGAATAGAATGACACTCTATACCATTTATAGCAATTTCAATGCCAGAGAAACTCGAAGAAAATGGTGGAAAATGAGGGGTATTTTCGGAAAATTGCGGGGATGTGTGGCTAATATTCTACAAATGTAATTTTTTCATCAGTGCCGGCCCGGCCGGCTGAAAAAACCGCTGTCAGAGCGGTTCCTTCAGCAAACCGTTGGCTCCCGTTTTGTACCGGATCATATTGAGGGCCGTTTCGGTGACCTCCTTGAATCCGTTGATGTCGATGAGCACGTTTTCGTAGACCGAGCCATTGATGGACAATGTTGCGTTCGATTTTTCCTTCAGGAGCAGGTTGAGCTGGGCTATCTCTTTTTTGAAGAGTTCCATCTGCCGCGGATACGAATCGCGCATGGTGCGAAGCCGGGCGACCATGGTTTCCTGTTCGTGCGAGAGTGCGACGCCGTCCAGTTTCATGCGGTTCAGTTTGTAGATGCCGTCGTTGATCTTGGGAAGGCTGTCGTTGAGATTTTTTTCCTCGTTCGAAATGTCGGTGAGGCGCTGTATCAATTTTTTCCGGT
>JAVBYH010000336.1 GCA_030824175.1 Bacteroidota bacterium
TCCGTTATTGCCGCACGATCATTCCGGCAGGTTGCGTCCGCCGTGCTGGTCGTGCTCGCCGGTTTGATGGCGGTTGGATGCGCCTCTGAACCGGCGGTAAAACGCGCCGCGCCTGCAGCGGCAGCGTCTGCCGCGGCCGATTCCATGCGCGTCCCGCGTGCGGTTCCGCTGTCCTGGGTCGAGGCGACGCTGCGCCGCATGACGATCGAGGAAAAGGCCGCGCAAATGGTGTGCGTGTTCACGTTCTCGCACTATTATGCAAGCGACGACGAGCGATGGACCGAACTCGAGCGCCTTGTGACGAAACGGAAGATCGGCGGTTTCGTGTTCTCGGAAGGGCCGCTCTATGCATACCCGGTCTACGCCAACAAGCTTCAGAACGTATCGGATGTGCCCCTGCTCATCTCCACCGATTTCGAACGCGGTCCCGGCATGCGCGTGGACGAGACGACAATGCTGCCCCGCGCTATGGCTATCGGCGCGACGCGCGACACCAGGCTCGCGTATGAAGCCGGATACGTCACGGCCGTCGAAGGACGCGCGCTCGGAGCCCATCAGAACTATGCGCCTGTGGGAGACGTGAACACCAATCCGAAGAATCCCGTCATCAACACGCGGGCGTTCGGCGGAGATCCGCGCCTCGTCGCCGACATGACCGCGGCGTTCGTCCGCGGCACGCAGGACGGCGGCATGATCGCCACGGTAAAACATTTTCCCGGCCACGGTAACACGGATGTGGACTCGCATCTCGGCACGCCGAACGTCGACGCGTCGCGCGAAGAGTGGGAAGCCAACGATCTCATGCCGTTCAGGTCGGCTCTCCACGCCGGTGTGCTCTCCGTCATGACGGGCCATCTCGTCACCCCGTCGTACGACAAGACCAACACCCCGGCATCCATCTCCTCGGCGCTGACGACGGACCTGCTCCGCACCACCCTGGGATTCAAGGGACTCGTCGTCACAGACGCCATGAACATGCGAGGCATCTCGCGCGCCTACACTAATGGCGAATCCGCCGTGCTCGCGGTCAAGGCCGGCAACGACATTGTGCTCATGCCTCCCGATGCCGACG
Source organism: Bacteroidota bacterium (assembly GCA_030824175.1). Lineage (GTDB taxonomy): Bacteria > Bacteroidota > Ignavibacteria > UBA10030 > UBA8401 > CAISDA01. The sequence continues at coordinate 1,073 of JAVBYH010000336.1, forward strand.
GCGCCATCGATGCCATCGTGCAGGCTGTGAAACGGGGCGACATTGCCGAACGCCGGATCGACGAATCCGTCCGGCGGATTCTTAAAGCGAAACAATGGGCCGGTCTCGACACGAATCGGTTCGTCAATATCAATGCCGTCAGCACCGTCGTCGCAACGCGGCCCCATAAGGCGCTGGCGAAGGAAATCGCGCTGAAGTCGATCACCGTCCTCGGGAATACGGGCGGCCTGCTCCCGCTGTCGCTCACACGAAGGAAAAAAATCATCGACATCGCGTTCACCGAAAAAGAGAATGCGTCGGAAGGCCGCGCCTTTCACCGCGCCGTGCGCCGCTATCACCGGGACACTGAATTCCTCAAGATCGATCCGCGGTCGAATGCGATGGAATACGCCGCCGTGATCGAAAAGGCGAAAACGGCAGACCTCGTGCTCCTCCATCTGTATATCGACGCCCGTTCGCGCGCGGCATACATGCCCGCTCCGTTCGCCGACTGCGTGAAAAAGGTGCTGGCCTTGAAACGGCCCACGGTTGCCGCCTCCTTCGGCAATCCGTATATCGTGCTGGACATCCCCGCTGTCGAGAATTACGTCTGTGCGTACGGTTCGAGCGACGCAAGCATCGAAGCCGCAGCCGACGTCATGTTTGGCGAGGAACCCGCCCAGGGAAAATTACCCGTCGCCATTCCCGGCCGCTATGCGATCGGCGATGGCGCGGTCTACGGCATGCGCGATGAACTCCGCGTCGGCGCTCCTGAGGATGCAGGATTTGATCCGATCGCGCTCGACCGAGTCGACTCAATCATGTACGCGGGCATCGCGCATAAGGCGTTCCCCGGCGCAGTGCTGCTCATTGCCAGGGACGGCATCATCGTGAAAAACAAGGCGTACGGGCGCTCGACGTATGATGCAGACGCTCCGTCCGTCTCCCCGCAGACGATCTGGGATATGGCTTCCGTCTCGAAGGTCGTCGCCACCACCACGGCACTTATGCGTCTCTACGACGAGAAGCTGATCGACCTGGACTCCACCGTCGCGTCATACATTCCCGCATTCGGCCAGCAGGGGAAGCACCACATCACGATTCGCAACCTCCTTCTGCACAACAGCGGATTGCCGGGCTGGAGAAAATTCTACACGTTCTGCGGCGATCCCACATGCGTCATGGACTCGCTTTATGCAACGCCGCTCGAATATCCGACAGGCACACAATCCGTCTACAGCGATCTCGGGTTCATCACACTGGGAAAGGTCGTCGAGAAGGTCACGCATATGACACTCGACAAGTTCATGGATTCGATGTTCTTCAAGCCGCTGGGCATGACGATGACAATGTACAATCCGGCGCCGCAGCTGAAGGACCGCTGTGCGCCCACGGAGATCGATTCGTTGTGGAAGAAGACGTATCTGCCGGTGCAGGGTCGCGTCCACGACGAGAACGCCGCGACGCTCGGCGGGGTCTCCGGCCACGCCGGACTCTTTTCCACATCGTCGGACCTTGCCGTGCTTCTTCAGATGGAGCTGAACGGCGGCACGTACGGGGGCACCAGGTTCATTAAAGAGTCGACCGTCAGACTGTTCACCACGCGCGACAGCGAGCTCAGCACGCGCTGCCTCGGATGGGACTCCCGAAGCGGCAACGGCTCATGGTCCGGGAAATACATGTCGAAGCGCGCGTACCTGCACACCGGATTCACCGGCACGTCGGTCGTCGTCGATCCCGAGAAGAAGCTGATCGTCGTGCTCCTGACCAACCGCGTCTATCCGACGCGGGAGATCAACGGACTGGCGAAGGTCCGTCCGCCTGTTCACGATGCCATCGTTACGGCGATCGAGCCCGACACCGAGGAATAATTTTGAAACACATTGTGTCTATAATCACCAACTAAGGATGCCAGCATGTCACCAGCCCCGTACAAAAACGAACCGCTCACCGACTATACAAAGCCGGCGAACCGGAAAGCAATGCAGACCGCACTTGCGACAGTCGCACAGGAACTCGGCAGGGAATATCCGCTCGTCATCGGCGGAGAAGAGATCACCACACCGGACAAGCTTTATTCATACAACCCGTCCCGCCCGTCGGAAGTGATCGGCGTCTTCTCGAAGGCCACGCCCGAGCTCGCCGTGCGCGCGATCGAGACGGCCGCGAAGAAATTCGAGGACTGGAAGTACGTCGCCCCCGCAAAGCGCGCCGACTACCTGTTCAAGGCGGCAAAACTCATGCGCAAGCGCAAATTCGAATTCTGCGCAGCACTCACGTATGAGGTCGGCAAGTCGTGGGGCGAGGCGGACGCGGATACCGCGGAGGCCATCGACTTCCTCGAATACTACGGCCGCGAAATGCTGCGCTACGCGCAGAAGCAGCCCATCGTGAAGATCAAGGGCGAAAAGAACGAGCTCGTCTATATCCCCCTTGGCGTCGGCGTCGTGGTACCCCCGTGGAACTTCGCGCTGGCCATCCTCGCCGGCATGACCGCCGCGGCAGTCGTCGCCGGCAACACAGTCGTGCTGAAGCCGTCGTCCGATTCGCCGTACACGGGCGCGAAATTCTTCAACCTCATGCGCGAGGTGGGCCTGCCCGCAGGCGTCATCAACTTCGTGCCCGGCTCGGGAGCGGCCGTCGGCGACATTCTCGTCGCCCATCCGCTCACGCGCTTCGTCTCGTTCACGGGATCGAAGGAGGTCGGCATTCACATCAATGAGCTCGCGGCGAAAGTGCAGCCGGGACAGAAATGGCTCAAGCGCGTCGTCGCCGAAATGGGCGGCAAGGACGGCATCGTCGTGGACGACCAGTGCGATCTCGACGGCGCAGCCGCCGCCACCGTCGCATCGGCGTTCGGATTCCAGGGACAGAAATGCTCGGCCGCGTCGCGTGCCATCGTCTGCGAGAAAGTGTACGACAAGTTCGTCGCAAAGGTCGTCGAACGCACAAAGGCGCTCACCGTCGGCGATCCGGCCGACCAGTCGACATACATGGGCCCCGTCGTGAACAAGGGATCGATGGACAAAATCCTCCAGTACATCGAAACGGGCGTGAAAGAGGGCGGACGCATTGTGGCCGGCGGCGCGCGCGCCGACAGTGACGGCTGGTTCGTCGCACCGACGGTCATCGCCGATGTGAAACCCTCCGATACGATCGCGCTCGAGGAGATCTTCGGTCCCGTGCTCGCAATCATCAAGGTGAAGAACTTCGACGAAGGCCTCGATGTTGCAAACAACACGGAGTTCGGCCTCACCGGCGGCGTCTGGACGAAGAATAAAAAGAAGGCGGAAAAGGCGAAGCAGCATTTCCACGTCGGCAACTTCTACATCAACAGGAAGATCACCGGCGCGTTCGTCGGCGTCCACCCCTTTGGCGGTTTCAACATGTCGGGGACCGATTCGAAGGCGGGCGGCAGGGATTATCTGCTCCTGTTCATGCAGGCGAAACTCATGTCAGAAAAAATTAAATAAAGCTTCTCGGCTGCTCACATTGTGTTCAAGGGAGACCTCATGA
>JAVBYH010000195.1 GCA_030824175.1 Bacteroidota bacterium
CTCCGCGCGCCGCCGCCGCGTCTCCCTCAAGCAGTCCGATCGCGGCGATGTACGCGTAGGAACGAACCACCCTCGTCGTATCGTAGGCGATGATCCCGAGCGCGCCGATCCGTCCGCCGGGAAAATCCTCCGCGAAACCGATCCATTGGGCTGATGCAAAAACGTACGCGTAAATGCCCGCCGATGTTGCCGCAACGAGCCGGTTGCCGTCGAGCGACAGTGTATCGAACAGCAGCGAGGTGATCCTCGGTGCTGCGCTTCCAGTGCTTGGCAGGGCGGGAAGCCTGGACCACACGGCCGGTGCCGATTCCCCGGCAATGAACACGGTCGTATCGTTCGCTCCGAAAAATACGGACCCCGTGTCTGTCTTCGCACCGAGAAGGTGCACCATGCCATGCGTCGATGCCGCGTCCATGACGCTCCACGTGCTCCCGTCGTCGAGCGAGCGGCGCACGCCGAACCCATCCGAGGCAAGCAGCATGCGTGCGCCCGAGGATCCGGCGGCAAGCGCGACCGGACGGAAGGCCGCGTCAACGACGATCCAGTTCCTGCCCGAGTCCGCACTGACGAGGAGTCCGAGACTCGTGCCGGCAAAGAATCGAACTGCGTTCCGTCGATCGGCGAGTAACGCGTACACCGCACCCTCACGGATATTCGACTGCTCCCACGGGCTGTTGCCGTTCACGCTTCGGTAGATACCGTTGGCGGCCGTGCCCGCGCAGACGATCGAATCGTTCTGCAGTCCCGCGATGCATAACACATCGCCGCCCGTACTGAACGCGGAAGACGGGACCGAGCATGCGATAAGGACGCAGCACAACGCGTATGTGGCGGACCGTCGCTTCATGATGGGTTAATGTGATATAACAGGTTTCGGGGGTTCACGCAACGGCTGCCGCACACGCAACGGATCCTGTTTGCCTGGATTCGTCTGCCCGGGATTCGGCAGTCCCGGAGTATAGCCTCCCGTGTGCGTCAATGTCGTCGCGCCGCGTTCGATGATCGTCGAGATCGCGTCCGATTCCGTCGTGGTTTGGGGCACGATGCCTCCGGTCACTGTCGGCAGCTGCGCCCCGGCGCCGGCTGCGCCGCTTCCCGGCGTGAGCGCCTCGGTATAGTCAAGCTGGTCCCGGGCGTCCGTAAAATGCGGATCGAGATCGACCGCCGCCTTGAACGACAAGGCGGCCTCGGCGAACAATCCCCTGTCCGCGTACTCAAGTCCCTCGGCGTACCGGAGGAAGGCGAAAAAATTCTCGGTCGGTATTGTGAGGATCGCCTCGCGCTCCTCCGGACTCAGGGGGATCGAGAGCGACCCCAGCAGGCGCAGCACAAGATCCTTCTCCGCCCTGAAGATATTTTCTTTCGGCCCGAGAATCGAATCGAATGCCTCGATGTTCGCATCGGTCGTCGTCGTCACCGAAGCGTCGATGTGCAGCATGCCGTCGGCCGTCGATGCGAACGAACCCTTCACGATGCGATGCGCCCCGACGAGCCGTCCGATGCGCGGCACGGTTTCCGGCGCGGCGAGATCCGTTTCACCGAACTGCAATTCCTCGAGCATCGTCTGCAGACGCAGGCGCTCCACCACTTTCAACGCGCGGACCTTCGACAGATCGGTCGTCACCATTTCAGCAAGCCCGCGGCAGAGCGGATCCAACGTACGGTCCGATCCGTTGTTCTCGAACGAGAGGACGGCGACCGCGGTCCGATCGAGCGACGCGCCTGTGATGGAGGATTCATAGAAGAGCGAAGTGTGCACATCCTTCCGCATGCGCCGTCGAACGAGCTCTCCGCTCCGCGCCGTGGCCACCGCCGCTAGATCCCGCAGAGATGTCGATGCGGCATACCGCCTGTACCATTCGATCGCCTGCAGTTCATCATCGAGCGAATCGGAACACACGGCACGATAGTACATCGCCTGATCGTCATCAGGCACAAGGTTCAAATATTGGGTGAGAAGCGAATCTGCGAGGGGAAATTTTTTTTTCTGAACGTATGCAATGCCGAGCAATTTTATTTCGTCGATCGATCCGGTTGCGGTATGAGACGAGTCAGCGATCCGTCCGATCATCTCGTCATACCGGCCCTCGTCAAGCAGCTGAGACAGCGAATCCGGGCGGGATGGCGCGCATCCGTTCATCAGGAAGACAAGGGCGAATCCGTATGTAACGAGAGACAAATTGTTGTGGTTCACAATAGGAACGAAGGGTTGGTCCAGAGTTCGTCAGCATAATTCTTACCATCCTGAATATTGCAAAAAATGATGATTATTGCAAGCACTTAAAGTAAATTATTAAGCGGCCTACTCTCGGCCGCTGAGCCGTTCACCTTCATCGATGGCCCACTTCGACAGCCGTTCGCGGTCCGCATCCGTGAGAACCGCCTCCGGATGTATAGTCACATATTTGGGCATCGGCATGGCACCCGTTGTCACTTCTCCTTCGATCTCCGCAAGCTTCTTGATCATCCTGCCCTTCTTATAGCTCCCCCATTCCGAAAAATTCAGATGCTTCCGTCCCTCCTCCACGTCCATCGCCACGAGCCATGACACAGGCGCAACATTCGAATACCACGGCCACTTCGTCTCGTTCGAATGGCAATCGTAACATGCCCGCGTCACGATGGCCTTCACATCCTCCGGCACATTCACGTGCGCAGTGTAGACAGCGGCCACATCAACCGGAGGATTCGTTCGGTCCGGCCGTTTTACTTGTATGAGCACGAAAAGAATGAACACGATTCCGACGATCCGCACCAGTATTTTTTTCATGGTTCCTCCCAGGGTAGTGTGGCGGCGCGACGCGCCGTTGGCATTGCTTCTCTCTGCACTCATTTTTATATTATCCTTGCACCTGCTATGCATACCAATGCAGCAGACCTCATTTCATCACTATCGAAAGCACTGCATGTCGCTCATGGTCAGCATCTCGGGCATCAGGGGAATCGTCGGCGAAACGCTCACGCCCGATGTCATCGTCAATTATATCGCCGGATTCGCGGACTACTGCAGCCGCGGCACCGTCGTCATCGGCCGTGACGGCCGCTGCACCGGTGACAGCATCGCCAAGATCGTCGCATCGACGCTCGTCCACATGGGCTGCAATGTCGTCGACATCGGCGTCTGCCCCACGCCAACAGTCGCCATCGCCGTCGAACAGGAACACGCCGCCGGAGGCATCATCATCACCGCAAGCCACAATCCCATGCAATGGAACGGATTGAAATTCCTCGCCTCGACCGGCCTCTTTCTCGACGGAGCACAGAACCAGGAATTCTGGCGCATCGCCGCGCGCGACGGCCGTACGTATGCCGCATGGGACAAGCAGGGCACATACCGCTATGATCCATCTTACATAGAAAAACACATTGAAGCAATCCTCACCCTGCCGAGCGTGCGGCCCGAAGAAATCAGGAAGAAAAAATTCAAGGTCGTTGTCGATTGTGTAAACGCAGCCGGAGGCGTCATCGTTCCTGAGCTGCTCCGCCGTTTCGGATGCGACATCGTGGAAATGAACTGCGAGGTCAGCGGCGTGTTCGCGCACACGCCCGAACCGATCCCTGAGAATCTCACATCGCTTGCCCGGCGCGTCGTGGCCGAAGGCGCCGACCTCGGCATTGCCGTCGACCCGGATGTGGACCGCCTCGTGCTCATTAACGAGAAGGGCGAACCGTTCGTCGAGGAATACACGGTCACCTCCGCCGTGCGCTTCGTGCTCGAAGAGGAGCAGAAGCACGGCCGGACGGGACATACGGTCGTTGTAAATCTTTCCACGACACGGGCGGTGGAAGACGTCGCCGCGCAATTCGGCGCCACCGTGCTCCGTACGCCTGTGGGAGAGATCAATGTTGCGTCACGCATGCGCGACGCGGGCGCCATCGTCGGCGGCGAAGGCAGCGGCGGCGTGATTCTCCCCGCCGTCCACCTCGGACGCGACGCCATTGTCGGCATCGGCGTCTTCCTTCAGCTGCTCTCTAATTTCGGCGGAACGGCATCGGCGCTCAAGGCCAGCATGCCGCAGTATCACATCGTGAAGAACAAGGTGCTCCTCGGTACGCTCGTGCCCGACGCCATCATGGCGGCGCTCGGCGCGAAGTACGGGGCGACGGAAAAGATCACGACGGACGACGGACTGAAGATCGATTTCGCCGACTCGTGGGTGCACCTGAGAAAATCGAACACCGAGCCGATCATCCGCATCATCGCCGAGGCGAAGACTGTCGATGCCGCCGCAGCCCTCGTCGAACGGTTTCAGAAGGAAGCGCTCGCTGTATAACGACCGGTACACTGAAATGAATGCGGCGTCGCGATGGGCAGATAAAACGGAGGCAACGATGTCGGATCGATTTGACGTGCGCGACCTTCTCATGCTGGCTTCCGTGCCGGGCATCGGCGGCAACCGGCTTCGACAACTCATCCAGCACTTCGGATCGCCGCGGGCCGCCCTCGCGGCCTCGCCGGTGGAGCTCTCGCGGGTGGACGGACTCGATAAAAAACTCGCCTCCGCCGTCGCCCACAACACGCTCGGTCCCGCCTTTGTCGAGGACCAGCTCTCGCGCCTGAATAAG
>JAVBYH010000112.1 GCA_030824175.1 Bacteroidota bacterium
ACACGCTGGGCGATGGAGAATCTCGGAGCGTTTCGCGCGGAACCCTTTGTCACCTCACTCGAAGATCACTACAGCAAGGTGGATATCCGCCTCGCGGGGTACGCCCTGCCGACGGGGGGTGTGAAGCTGGTCCCGTCTACCTGGGAGGAGGTTGTGACGATGCTGCTCGAGAGCGACGGCATCGGCGGCAGGCTCGAAGCCACCAGCGACGTCCGGCGGCTTGCAGCGAGGCTCACGGAGGACTGCGGCTCCCCCCTTGAGAAGATGAAGGCGGTGTACGACTGGGTGTCGACATCGGTCGCGTGGAACGGTAACGACGGGGTGTATGCGGAGCAGACCACGGATGAGGTGCTCGAGAGCCTGAGCGGAAACAGCGCCGACATCAACTATCTGCTCGTGTCCCTGCTGCGCTCCGCGGGTGTGGCCGCGGATGTGATCGTGACGCGATCGCGCGCGAACGGGGCGGTGCAGACGGTCCTTCCCTCCGCCGATCAATTCGACATCGGCATGGCACACGTGACGATCGACAGCACTGAATTTTTCCTCGATGCGACGAATCCATCGCGTCCCTTCACGATCGTGCCGGCTAACGTACTCGGCGCCCGTGCCCTCGTCCTCAACGACGATCCTGCGGCGGCTTGGGTCGAGATCCGCAGCGATGCCCGCAGTTCCAGGACGCTCGTCACGAATGCCGCGCTGGCGCCCGACCGATCGCTCACGGGCACCATTACGGGACTGTTCAAAGAGTATGCGGGTGTGTACATACGGAGCGACCTGAACGACATGGCTCCGATCGATGTCGCATGGGAGGATGTGATGCTAGGCAACGATGCGCTCTCCATTGATTCGGTCACGATCGTGGACAGGGACTCGACGGCGAAGCCTCTGCAGGTCCGCGTCTCCGTCTCTTCCGGGAATTATGCACGGACCGGCGTCGCAGAGATCGCAGTGAACCCCCATATTGTCTGCGGCCGGTCGGTAAATCCGTTCACGTCTCCGACGCGCATGTTCCCCATTGACTATACGTATCCGCGCGAAGTGACCTCGTACGTGAACCTGACAGTCCCCGATTCGTTCGAAGTAAAGGAACCGCTCCGGAACAAACGCTTCGATCTCGACGGAAAGGCGACATACGTGCGCCTCTTCTCTGTTGAAGAAAATGTGATCCATACGGTGAGCACGTTCAGGATCCTCGCCCGCCAGTTCCCTGTGTCGGACTATCCATCGCTTTGGAGGCTGTACGACGAAATGATTCATGCGGAAGCCGAAGAGGTCGTGCTGTACAAGAAACGTCCCCACGACCTTGCGATACCCGCCGTCCCCGCCGAACCCGGTTGGGATCATTAGATGGGTCCGGTCTTTTCAATCACAAGAACGACGTTCCCCGTCTTCATGCCCGATTCAACGTACCGGTGAGCCTCGATGATCTGGTCCAGCGTGTAGCGCCTGTCTATGACCGCCTTGTACCTGCCCGCCTCCATCAGTTCTTTTATGAAAACGACGTCCTCTTTCGTGTCTTTGGGCAGAGGGAACAGCAGCTTTTTCCCGCCGGCGATGCGCGTCACAAGCGTCCACAGAATATTCTGCCCCATGAATCCAAGCTCTGTTGAAAAATAGGTCCCGCCCGGATTCAGCACGCGCCTGCAGCGCAGGAAGGAACTCTTGCCGACGGCGTCGAACACGACATCGAACGATTGTCCGCAGCGCGTAAAATCCTCTTTCGTGTAGTCGATCACGTCGTCCGCCCCGAGGGATCTCGCGAGGTCCATGGTCTTCGTGTCGCAGACCGCCGTGACGTGCGCGCCGAAATATTTCGCGAGCTGCACGCCCGCCGAACCAATCGAGCCGGATGCGCCGTTGACGAGGATGGTTCGCCGTGTCGTGAAATCGACGCACCTCAGATACGTCAGGGCCATGTACGCGCCGTCGCAGACCGCGGCGGCCTCCTCGTACGAAACATTGGCAGGCATGATCGCGATGGATGCGTCCGCGGGAAGGCAGATGTATTCCGCATGCGTCCCGAATTTTTTCGTGCTCAGGCCGAAGACCCTGTCGCCCGGCCTGAACGTGCCCACATTGTTGCCGACAGCCTCGATCTCCCCTGCCAGCTCGGTGCCGAGGATCGTGTTCCTCGGTGTGAAGAACCCGTTGACCAAGCGGATGATCACCGGATATTCAGGCCGCCGGAATCCGCAGTCCGTTCGATTCACCGTCGCCGCATGCATTCGGATGAGTACCTCGTTCTCCCGGGGAACCGGCTTATCAACGTCTTCGAGATGCACAACCTCGGGCGGTCCGTAGCGGGTGTTGACGCATGCTTTCATGCTGGTTTCCTTCCCTCGTGGCGGGTGACCAATAAATATGCATACAATGACACGGAAATTCAATAACAAAGGCGGACTTTCGTCCGCCTTTGTTCAGACCGGCATGTTCCACGATTCTACGGAGGCTACTTCTTCAGAATGGTGCTCAGCACTTTTTCCTTGCTGATCTCCTTCGTACAGAAGAACCAGTCATAGCATTTCATATCGTCCTTCCCCTCCATCCTATCCTTCGCAGTGCCGCATGAACCCGCCGGAGGCACGATCACGGCATCACCCGGGCGCCAATCGGCCGGCGTCGCAACGGAAAACGCATCGGCGGTCTGAAGGGCGAGCACAACACGGTAGAGTTCGTCGAAATTCCGGCCGAGGCTCAACGGGTAATAGATGACGGTCCGGATGATCCCCTTCGGGTCGATCACGAACACGGCACGCACCGCCTTCGTGCTGCTTTCGCCCGGCTGCATCATGCCGTATTTGTTTGCGACTTCCATCGTGATGTCTTCGATGAGAGGGAATTTCACCTCCACATCCTTCATCCCTTTGTATTCGATCTTTTCCTTGATGGTTCTCAGCCAGGCGATGTGGCTGTAGAGGCCGTCGACCGACAACCCGACGAGCTTGCAATTGGCCTGAGCAAACTGATCCTCCATGCTCGCGAATGTCATGAATTCCGAGGTGCACACCGGTGTGAAGTCCGCCGGATGGCTGAAGAGGATGACCCAGCTGCCGGAATAGTCGGAGGGGAAATTGATGTCGCCTTGCGTTGTAACGGCCTTGAACTCGGGCGCATGATCGCCGATGCGCGGCATTGACACGTGAACGTTTTCCATGTTGGTTCTTCCTTTGCTTAGAGTGAGTAGTGGTGTTCCGTTTTTTTTATGATCGTCAGACTGTCGCCGCCTTCAGCATCCACACTGTCTTCTCATATTTTTCGATGAGTGCATAGAGCATGCCGGCGGTGACCTCGTCGTGAAGGTCGTTCTGGATCTTCTTCGCCGCCGACGCGATCGTTCCGGTGATCGCTTCAAGATCCGCGGTGATGTTCTTTACCATGACCGATTGAGCGGGATATGTTCCGGCCTCCTCGGCGATCGATGTCAATGCGAGGAATTCCCTGAGCGTGCCGGGGGCGTTCGCACCGAGGACGCGGATCCGTTCGGCGATCGCATCGATATCATCGGCGAGCCCGTCGTAGATCTTTTCGAAGGCCGCATGGAGTCCGAAGAAATTCGGGCCGGTGACGTTCCAGTGATAATTGCGCGCTTTCGTGTACAGCATGAATTGATCCGCCAGAATAACGTTCATGAGGGCGACGGCAGGTGTGTTCGGTATGTTCGGTGCAGTTGTCATTGTCTTTCTCCTTTGTTTGTATACTCGTAATAATACAACGACCGTGCCAGAATATTTCCAATGGTAAGTTGTTAATTTTCAACGAGATAGTCGGTGCATATTTTTTCCCCTTTCACGAGAACCGATATTTCGTTATTTTCCACAACGAAATATCGGTATCAACGTCATATCGGTGGACTTATGAACTCGAACTACTTTGCGCTTGACCGCAGCATGTATCTTTCACCTCAAAAGACAATGGAGATCGTCCTGGACACGATACGGGAGATCATCCCCTACGACCTCGCGGTCATCCTGAGCAAGGAAGAGAACGACCATTTGCGTGTGCGCTACGCCCGCGGACCGCTCGTCTCGGAACAATTGCAAGCCTATGAATTCGAATTGAAGGATCGTCCGGACATCGCAGGCGTCCTCGCCGACGGCAACGTTAAACTTGTGGAGGAGACGCACGATCCCGGCCATCATGACACGTACGAAGATGTCGTGCGTCTTCCGGTCGGGCATTCATGCATGCTCGTTCCGCTCCGCTCGGGAGATGAGATACTCGGATTGATGACGCTCGACCATCAGCAGTGCGGCATCTTCACACCGCAGCGTGTGATCATCGCCAATTCGCTGTCGAAATTAATTTCACTCGCACTGGCGCAGTCGATGACGACGGACTCGCTGCTCGTGGAGAAGGAGGCGTTGATCTTCGAACGGATGTCGCTCATCGGCGATGTGTCTGCTGTCGTCGAAGGACTCGTGGGGAATTCTGCCGCATGGCTTCAGGTGATCGAAAAGATCAAGCTTGTCGCGCCGACCGAATCGCACGCGATGGTCCTCGGCGAGACGGGCACGGGCAAGGAACAGGCGGCGAAGGCTATCCATGCACT
>JAVBYH010000124.1 GCA_030824175.1 Bacteroidota bacterium
CGATCATGGAGCGGAGCCGTATGTTTTCCAGGCGCGCCTCGCGCAGCATGTTCACCTCGGCCGAGAGGGTCATGTTCGTGCGGCGGAGCGATTCGTTTTCGCGCCGCACGTTAGCAATGTCGGGGATGAAGGAGAACGTCGCCTGGATGCTGCCGACGGTGCCGATGGCGAGGGCGCGGATATGCCGCACCTGCACGTTGTCGTTAAGCATGAGCAGAACGAGCGAGAGCAGGACGAGGCCGCTGAAGACGGCGTATTCCTTGAAATGGAAAATATAGTGGTAGAATTTTTGCATGAAGCCGGACATCGCGCCGGCCGCGGGGGCCGGTCGATAAGAGTGTGTTTAGTATCGTCTGCTTTTGATGAGCACTTTCGAATAATGGTTCAGGTTCTCGAGCACCTTGCCCGTACCGCGCACGACGGCGGTCAGGGGATCTTCGGCGACATGCACCGGGAGGCTCGTCTCGAGCCGAAGGCGTTCGTCGAGGCCCTTCAGGAGCGCCCCGCCGCCGGTGAGCATGATGCCGCGGTCGAGAATGTCGGACGAGAGTTCGGGCGGCGTGCGCTCCAGGGTCAGCTTCACCGCGTCGACGATCTGCTGCACAGCCTCGTTGAGCGCCTCGCGGATTTCGACGGAGCTCGCTTCGGTCGTCTTGGGGATGCCGTTGACAAGATCCCGGCCCTTCACCTGGATCGAGACTTCCTCCTTCAGCGGCATGACGGAACCGACCTCGCACTTGATGGCTTCGGCGGTGCGTTCGCCGATGAGAATGTTGTGATTTTTCTTGAAAAACTGGATGATGGCGGAGTTCATTTCGTCGCCGGCGATGCGGATGGATTCCTCGTTGACGATGCCCGAGAGTGCGATGACGGCGATCTCCGTGGTGCCGCCGCCGATGTCCACGACCATGTTGCCGACGGGGGCGTCCACGTCGAGTCCGATGCCGATGGCCGCGGCCATCGGTTCGGCGATGAGGTGCACTTCCTTCGCGCCGGCATGTTCGGCGGAATCGCGCACGGCCCGCTTCTCGACCTCTGTCACGCCGCTCGGCACGCAGATCACGATGCGCCGGCTCGGGATCCAGTTGGCGTGGATTTTCTTGATGAACTCACGCAGCATGCCTTCGGCGATTTCAAAGTCGGCGATGACGCCGTCCTTCATCGGACGTATGGTGCGGATGTCGCGGTGCGTGCGCCCGAGCATTTCGCGGGCCTCGTTGCCGATGGCGACGATCTTCTTCGTGTTGCGGTCGTATGCGACGATGGAGGGCTCGTTCAGCAGGATGCCCTTGCCCTTCATCATGATGAGCGTGTTAGCGGTGCCCAGATCGATCGCGAGATCGGCGGAGAAAAAGGAAAATAATCCCATAAGTCAGAGTAAAAATAAAAGATAAAAAAATGACAACATGATCGTTGCAGCGTCCGCTTAGTGCCGGAAATGCCTGACGCCTGTGAAGACCATTGCGATATTGTGTTCGTTTGCCGCGGCGATGACCTCCTCGTCGCGCACGGATCCGCCCGGCTGAATCACCGCCGTGGCGCCCGCCTTCACCGCTTCGAGCAGACCGTCGGCGAACGGGAAGTATGCGTCGGAGGCGATGATGCTGCCCGCGAGCGGCACGTGTTCCTCCGCCGCCTTGAGTACCGCGATCTTGGATGATTCGACACGGCTCATTTGTCCAGCGCCGATGCCGAGCGTGCGGTTGACGCCCGCGTAGACGATGGCGTTGGACTTCACGTGCTTCACGATCTTCCAGCCGAAGAGCAGCGCTGTCATCTCGTCCTCCGTGGGCGCGCGGCGCGTGACGACGCGGACGTCTGCAGCCCCGGTCTTCTTCGTGTCGGCGGTCTGGACGAGCATGCCGTGCGCGACGGAACGGACGTCGAGCGGTGCGGCGCCGTCGGCGCGCGGCTTGAGTTCGATGAGCCGCCGGTCCTTCTTTTTCATGAGGAACTCGAGCACGCCCGGTTCGAAGGACGGGGCGATGATGATCTCCGTGAAGATCGCGTTCATGGCATCGGCCGCCGCCATGTCCAGCGGACGGTTCACGGCGATGATGCCGCCGTACGGGGCTTTCGTGTCCGTGGCGAACGCGAGTTTGTATGCATCGACAAGCGACGCGGCACTCGCGGCGCCGCACGGATTCGTGTGCTTGACGATGACGACGGTGGGCATGTCGAATTCGCCGAGCAGGTTCACCGCCGCATTCGCATCGATGATGTTGTTGAACGAAAGTTCCTTGCCGTGCAACTTCCTGAAATAGTTCAGGAAATCACCGTAGAGGGCGGCCGCCTGGTGCGGATTCTCACCGTAGCGGAGGTCCATCGCCTTCGGGAGAGAGAGGGAGAATGTTGCAGGGAGCGTTCCGGCCTCGTCTCTGCCGTCGAGATGTGCGGTGATCGCCGCGTCGTACTTCGCCGTGCTGCGAAAGACCTCTCGCGCGAGCGCGAAGCTCGTCGCCTCGCTCACCGATCCGTTGTTCTCGCGGAGCTCCGCAAGAAACGGTTCGTACCGGGAGGGATCGATGATGGCGGCGGTGAACTTGTAGTTCTTCGCGGCCGAGCGGAGCATCGTCGGTCCGCCGATGTCGATGTTCTCGATCGCCTCTTCGAGAGTGACGCCTGGCTTCGCGACAGTGGCCTCGAACGGATAGAGGTTCACGACGACGAGGTCGATGGATTCGATGCCGTGTGTGGCGAGCTGGTGGAGATGATCCGGATTGTCGAGCACGGCGAGCAGCCCTGCGTGCACCACCGGGTGCAGCGTCTTAACGCGGCCGTCGAGAATTTCCGGGAAGCCGGTGAGTTCGGAGATCTGCTTCGCGGGGACGCCGTGTTCCCGGAGAAGGGAATGCGTGCCGCCGGTGGAGATGATCTCCACACCCAGCGCGTGCAGCGCGGATGCGAATGCGACGATGCCTGTTTTGTCCGAAACGCTGATGAGGGCCTTGCGTATGCGAATCACGTGTGTGTCCGTTTCTGATGATGGTTGCCGCGTGATGATGACGCGGTTGTGTTCGATGTCGATCTCATGCCGTGCGAACATCGCCACCGCGCGAGGCAGCAGCGCGTGTTCGACGACGAGTACTTTCGCCGCCAGCGACTCCGGCGTATCCCCGGGCGCCACAGGCACCCGTTCCTGCAACACGATGGGGCCCTCGTCGTATTCGTCGGTGACGAGGTGCACCGTCGCCCCTGATTCCTTTTCGCCCGCGGCGATGACAGCCTCGTGCACGTAATGACCGTACATACCGTGTCCCCCGAATTTCGGGAGCAGGGCCGGATGAATGTTCAGTATCCGGTTCCGATAGCGGGCAACGAGCGCCGCGTCGAGCTTCTTCATGTATCCGGCCAGCACGATCAGGTCCACGTTGTACGACGCGAGCGTCTCCAGAAGCCTGTCCGCAAATTCCGTGTCCGTTGCGCATTGTTTTCGGCTGAGGTGCACAGCGGGGATGTGAAATGAGCGGGCCAGTGACAAGGCGCCCGCATCAGAATTATTGCTGATCACGACGGCGATTGCGGCATCGATGCGTTGTGTGGTGAGTACGCGATGGAGCGCCTCAAAATTTGTACCGCGTCCGGATGCGAAGATGGCAATGTTGAGCAAGGACAGTCTCTATACGTAAAAATTTGAGTAAAATGTACTCATAAAAATCCTCTTTGTCAATGAAAAGCAAGCATTTACAGTGGTATTCGGCGTTATATTTGGTGCGGTGACCGCCCTTGTAACACCGATGTGCATTCCGTATCTTCCTCAAAACATCTTACACGAATACAGGGAATCCGAAGTGATTGAACCATACGACGTGATCATCATCGGCGCGGGCCCGGCCGGGCTTGCCGCCGCGATCGAGGCCGAAACCGCCGGCCTGAGGTACTGCGTGATCGAGAAGGGGGGAATCGTCAATTCCCTCCAGCATTTCCCGACGGCGATGACGTTTTTCTCGACGCCCGAGCTGCTGGAGATCGGCGGCCTTCCGTTCACCTCGGCCGCGATGCGCCCAACGCGGGCCGAGGGGCTCGAATATTATCGGCGGGTTGCGCAGCATTTCGGGCTCAAGCTCAGGCTCTACGAGGAGGTGACTGCGATACGGCGCAGCGACGGCGGCTTTATTGTGACAACACCACGTGGTGTGTATACGTGCCTGAATATCGTACTGGCCCTGGGCTTCTACGATCACCCGAACCTCCTCTCCATACCCGGCGAGTCCTTGCCCAAAGTGAGTCATTACTACGACGAACCGTTCCGGTTTTTCCGCCAGCGTGTGGCGGTGATCGGCGGAAGGAACTCCGCGGCGATCGCGGCCCTCGAGCTCTTCAGGCACGGGGCGGAGGTGACAGTCATACACCGGCGGTCGGCTTTCGATACAGGGGTGAAATACTGGATCCTCCCCGATCTCCTGAACAGGATCAAGGAAGGGAGCGTCACGGCGATCTTCGAGTCGTCTGTGACGGAGATACGCGAGGATGCAATCGTCGTCCGCGGTCCCGGAGACGAGACGCAGGCGGTCGGGAATGATTTCGTGTTCGCGCTCACCGGATAC
>JAVBYH010000122.1 GCA_030824175.1 Bacteroidota bacterium
GTTCACGACATCGACGAACGCGTCCACACAAACGGCCGCCATGAGAGCCGCGCCGGTGCCCAACACGCAGCGCGTGGAGGAAGCCGACCGATGGACGGGCGCGATTCCCCCGCTCGGCACAGGCGCATCCTGCCGATACAGGATCACCGTGCGCGACTCGCTCGACCGCGTACAATTTTACCCGCGCCAGGGATACATCTCCATCCCCGCCTCACAGGCCGTCGTGCGTTCCGCGGTGATCAACGAATTCATGGCCGACAACTCGACGATCGCGGACCCGGTGGGACAGTACGACGACTGGCTCGAGCTGTTCAATCCGACGTCCGAGGCCGTCGTGCTGACGAATACATATCTCACGGACAATCCGGCCGTCCTCACGAAATGGAAGTTCACACAACCCAACCTCGTACTGGCCCCGGGAGCGTATCTGACGGTGTGGTGCGACGAAGATGCCTCGCAGGCCGGCATTCATACGAATTTCAAGCTGGGGGCAGGCGGCGAGTTTATCGCCCTCACGATGGAAGACGGCATGACGGTGATGGATTCGGTTACATTCGGCGCGCAGACGAAAGGTTCCTCATTCGGCCGCTCGCCAAACGGCGCCGGCACATGGACGAGAATGACACCCACGCCGGGTGCGGCGAATGCCACGGCCACGGGCGTGACCGCGGTGAGCGTCGCCCCCGAGCACTTCAGCGTCGAGGCGTTCCCGAATCCGTTCAATCCGTCGACGACGATACGGTATTCTCTCCCGGAACGAGGCGCGGCAACGGCGACAATCTTCGATGTGCTCGGCCGCGAAGTATGGAGTTCGCGATCAGGCATGCAGGAATCGGGGTCGTACACGCTGTTATGGAACGGAATGAACTCCTCCGGGACCCGGGCCGGTTCCGGTGTCTACCTTCTCCGGGTCACGAGCGGAAACCGCTCGGCATCCGTGAGACTGATGATGCTGAAATAATTCACATACATCCAACAAGACGTACACAGTCCCCGCCACTCAATCGAAGAAAACAGCATGAAGACGTTCGTTCGCTCTTTCGTTGCCATCCTTCTCCTTGCCATCGCATCGTCCTGTACACACGTTCACGCGCAGGTGCGTCCCGACACACTTCCCGCCTTCATGGTGTGGGATACGCAGGCGAGTTTCGGAACCACCATGACCGATGAAGAGATCGGACGATATCTTAAACGTTTTGCCGATCACAACGTTACGGGAATGTTCCTCCGGGCGACGAACGAGTTCTATCAGAGAATTGCACCCATCGCGCGCGCCTCAGGAATGCAGCTTCACGCGTGGCGTCCGACGATGATACACCCAGACTCGGCGTTCATGGCCGCCCATAAGCACTGGTACGCCGTCAACAAGGACAATGAGTCGTGCGCAGACACCCCGCCATATGTTGGGTACTATCGCTGGTTCTGTCCCAGCGAGCCGGAGGTCGCCCGATATCTCGTCAACGAGTATGCGGCGCTGGCCCGGATCGACGGCCTCGCCGGCATTCATCTGGACTACATACGATATTGCGACCTCTATCTTCCGGTCGGCCTGCAGCCACAGTACAATCTGGTGCAGGACCATGAAATGCCGGCATACGATTATTGTTATTGCAGCAGATGCCGTGATGGGTTCAGGGCGGAATATGGCCGCGATCCAATGGACATACCCGCCGCCGATTCAATGGGCAGACAACAATGGCTCGAATGGAGATTGGAAAGAATCGTTCGCATCGTCAACACGATCGCCCGGATCATACATGCACACACCGGCAAATATGTCACCGCCGCGGTGTTCCCCACACCCGCAATGTCGGTGACGATGGTTCGGCAGGACTGGAGCAAGTTCGAGGTCGACGCCGTCTGCCCGATGCTGTACAACAACTTCTACAAAGAAGACGTCGACTGGATCGGCGAGTGCGTGCAGGAAGGGATCGCAACCATGGAATACAGGAAGGCGCTGCATGCCGGCATTATGGTTCACGATGTGATGGAGCCGCATTTGTTCAAGCGGGCGATACGCACCGCGCTCGACAACGGAGCGAACGGCGTCGTATTCTTTGCGGCAGGCGCCCTGACGGACGAGCAACTGCGCATCGTCAGGACATACCGATAGGCCTCCGCTTCCGCATCACCGCTCGTGATGCGGCGGAGCGCGATGCGTCCGATCACGTCAATCCGGCCTGCCTCGCGTACTCGGCGACATCGAAGCGGCCGATGGAATCGGCGACAAGGCCGTCGTCGCCCATCGTCCATTCTTCCGATCCGGCGATCCGGACATGCCGGCCTGTCGTGCAATGCGTTCCCTCCAGCGTCCACGTATAGACGATCTTCCCGTCTCTCTCGCCGATCTCATCAAGGTACAAGGTGAGGTCCGGGAATGTGCTCATAAAGCCCTGTGCCGATGCCATGACGGCATCCCGTCCCGCATGCACAGGTCCGTCATTGTCACGCGACGTGCCGTTAGGCGAGAAGAATGATGCGACGGCTGCCGCATCGCGGCTGCACCAGGCTGCCGTGTAGCGGATCGCGAACTCGCGAATGTCCGTGGGTTTCTTCCGAGTCATGAAACTCTCCCTCTGTCGTTGATGCTTGTGTATGATGATTAAAAATATCCGTACTGATGCACGTCGCCGTACTTCACCGCGACCTCCATCCTCTTCATAAAAAAGGGGGACGGTTGTATGGACCGCAGATTAAATCTGTTACTCCCATTCTTCAACAGCGTGTGCGGTATTGAGAACGCATAAACCGCGTCGCCGGGCAGCAGGTTCGCCCTCCTCATATACGCGTCCGCCGGATCCGTGCCCGCGGGCTCGATGAAGACGCCGTTCAGCTTCACCCGAAATTGTGCGTCCTTCGTTCCCCGTAAAAAAAGCGTCACGCTGTGCGGCGCACGCGTGGTGACGTCCTCAGGAATATTCATCGTCACCGTGTATTCTTCCCATGCGCTCATGAAGATCGGAAACGGAGTCTCATGACGATAGCTCGTTTCCTGTGATCCGTCGGACAACGTATAGATCTTGTTCCTGTACGCCAGCGTTGCCGCCGAACGGAATTCGTCGAGAAGGGCCGGCTCCTTGATCGTCACGTACGAGCCGACTTTCTTGTTCCTGATCTCCGCAAGCCGCTCCCGTTCCTTCTCCGTGAAGAAGAAATTAAACAGATACAGACCGTCAGCGCCCTGGGCGTAATAGTTCGCCGCGGCGCCGCGGTAGATGCCGTGCGAGCGGGGTTCCCTTGGCTGAAACTGGCCGTCGTCGATGGTGACATAGAACGGAATGGCCGGATCTCCAAGCTCGCGTTTGAATTGTGCGACGGGCAGGTTTGGATCGCAGATCCAATGGGGACCGATGGTGATGAAATCGACGAGGTGCAGTCTGAGCCACGTCTTCACGTCCAACCCCTTCTCCATGCAGAGTTCGAGACGGGGAGGGATCCTGACCGTCAGCAGTATCGTCGTTTTCTTTTTCCTGGCGATGCGATTGACGGATGCGCGGATCTCTTTCATCCACTGCGTCATCACATCCAGATACTCCCTGCCATGCTCGAACGGGAAGAGTTCGAAGAACCGCATGAAATCCAGTTCGATGCCGTCGATGTCGTACATCTCGCATTCTTCCTTCATCAGGTCGAGCTTGTACGCGCGGACGGCCTTGTGTGCAAAATTATATCCCCCCGCGGCATGCCAGCCCGGATGGTCGCCCATCCGGTACTCCGGATGAGTAAGCCAGAACTCGCTTTTCACTGAAGGGAAATATTCGGACGTATCGGTGAAATGCAGGTCGTTCATGCGTATCGAGATGAAGGCCTCTTTCCCCTTTTCCTTCGCCCTGTCGACGGCGACTCGTACGATGTCCGTTCCCTGATCGGCGAGCATCTTAAAATTCGTCTTGTAGATCGTCATCATTGCCGTCTGCGCGGAATCTTCCGGCCGCGCCCTCAATCGTTCCGCCAGCCGGAGATCCTCGCCGTCGCCGAACGCCCTGTCGTATTTCGACCGATGGTACGGACTCAGCGCCCCCGTGCACACAAGCACCGTCGTCACCGGCGTGGCGGCGATCCTGTCGATATAGCTCCGGACATCCTCGAGAGACGCCGGCCGGCTGCCGTAATAATAATTGCCCATGATGTCGGTGCCGTCTGTGTTGTAGAGCATCCGATACTTCGCTTTTTTTTCGCGAGCGACAGCTCCGGTGCTCGAAGCGAGCATCACAAGACATGCGACACACATGAAGCACTGCATTGGACGACGCCTCATTGGCCACCGTGCCCTTTCGTAAACAGGAAGACGCCTCCCCCCTGCTTCAACGTCATTTCATGTTTTGCCGGATTGAATTCCATCCGTATTCCCGC
Organism: Bacteroidota bacterium; assembly: GCA_030824175.1. Lineage (GTDB taxonomy): Bacteria > Bacteroidota > Ignavibacteria > UBA10030 > UBA8401 > CAISDA01. Next base: position 4,354 of record JAVBYH010000122.1, read on the forward strand.
CTGGTCGAATTTAAATATGTCCTTCGCAGCGGCCTCGAGGGGAAACGCCGATTGTCCCGTCGCCTGTGCGATGAGCCCGCGGCGGTCTTTCGTTATCGTGATCTTCAACGGCAGCTGTGCGCTCGAATACACGCCGAGGTACCCGTCCAGCTCATCCGATCGAAGTTCG
>JAVBYH010000083.1 GCA_030824175.1 Bacteroidota bacterium
CGCTCTACAAGGTGAAAAAAGGAAAGCAGGAAGCATACGCGTTCGACGACGAGGAACGCGACGAGATCATCAAACGGTTCAAGGGAGACAAGACTCCCGTCGCCGCCGATCCCAACGAGGAACAGATCGTTTCAGAAGAGGGCGTCGTCATGAAGCCGGGCGGTATCATCATCTCCCGCTTCAAGGGCCTCGGCGAAATGAACCCGGATCAATTGTGGGCGACGACAATGAATCCCGATACGCGCACAATCCTCCAGGTCGGCATTGAAAACGCCGGCGAGGCGGACCGCACGTTCTCGATCCTCATGGGCGACGAGGTCCAACCGCGCAGGGAATTCATCGAAAAGAACGCAAAATACGTCCGCAATCTCGATATTTAAATAGTGGATGCTTTTTATCAGACCGGCCCGTGACACGGGTCGCAGACATTAGGAAGACGAAATGGCGACACTGAACGAAAAAATTATTCCGGTTGATATTGAAGACGAGATGAAGGGATCGTACATCGATTATTCGATGTCCGTGATCGTCGCCCGCGCGCTCCCCGACGTGCGCGACGGCATGAAGCCCGTTCACCGCCGCGTGCTCTTCGGCATGCACGGATTGGGATTGATGCCCAATCGCGCGTATAAAAAAAGCGCCCGCCTCGTCGGCGAGGTCCTCGGCAAGTACCATCCGCACGGCGATCAGTCGGTGTATGACGCCGCCGTCCGCATGGCGCAGGATTTCTCGCTGCGCTACCCGCTCGTGGACGGGCAGGGAAACTTCGGATCCGTCGACGGCGACTCCGCCGCCGCCATGCGTTATACGGAACTCCGCATGACGCGTCTGGCCGAGGAGATGCTCCGCGACCTCGACAAGAACACTGTCGACTTCGTTTCCAACTTCGACGAAACGCTCAAGGAGCCCGTGGTGCTGCCCTCCGCGTTTCCGAACCTCCTCGTGAACGGTGCGAGCGGCATCGCCGTCGGCATGACGACGAACATTCCGCCGCACAACATGAACGAGGTGATCGACGGCTGCGTCGCGATGATCAAGAATCCCGACATCGACAACGCGAAGCTCATGAAGCACATCAAGGCGCCCGATTTCCCGACGGGCGCGATCATCTACGGCTACGAAGGCGTGAAGGAAGCCTACACGACCGGCCGCGGCAAAATCACCGTCCGGGCCAAGGCGACGATCGAAACGGCGAAGAACGACCGCCAGAGCATCATCGTCAACGAGATCCCCTATCAGGTGAACAAGGCGAGCCTCATCGAGAAGATCGCCGAGCTCATCCGCGACAAGAAGATCGAAGACATCGCGAACCTGAGGGACGAGTCCGACCGCGACGGCATGCGCATCGTCATCGACCTGAAGCGCGACGCCAACGCCGGCGTGGTGCTGAACAATCTCTACAAATACACGCAGATGCAGACCACCTTCGGCGTGATCATGCTGGCGCTCGTGGACGGCCGTCCGGTGGTGCTGACGCTGCGCGACATGCTGCGGCATTACCTCGAACACCGCAACGACGTCGTCGTCCGCCGTACGAAGTACGAACTCGACGCCGCAGAGGCCCGGGCGCACATCCTCGAAGGCTACATCATTGCGCTGGACAACATCGACGAGATCATCAAGCTCATCAAGGCGTCGCGCGACACCGAGACGGCGAAGAACGGCTTGATGAAGAAGTTCAAGCTGTCTGAAATTCAGGCGAAGGCCATCCTGGACATGCGGCTCCAGCGCCTCACCGGCCTTGAACGCAAGAAGATCGAAGACGAGTACCGCGACCTCATCAAGCTGATCACGAAATTGAAGGCCATCCTCGCCAGCAAGCAGTTGCAGATGGAGATCATCAAGGAGGAACTGCTCGCCATCCGCGAAAAATACGGCGACGAACGACGCACCGAGATCGTCTACGACTTCGAGGAGTTCAAGATCGAGGATATGATCCAGGAAGAGGATGTCGTCATCACGATCAGCCACAGCGGCTACATCAAGCGCTTCCCGGTGAGCGGCTACCGCCGGCAAACGCGCGGCGGCAAGGGCGTCACGGGCGCGGCCTCGAGAGAGGACGATTTCGTCGAGCACATGTTTATCGCCAGCACGCACAATTACATCCTCTTCTTCACGGACAAGGGCAAGTGCTACTGGGTGAAGGTGTTCGAGCTTCCCGAAGGCGGCCGCACATCGAAGGGCAGGGCCATCGTGAACCTTATCCAGAAGGACGCGTCGGAGAACATCTCGGCGTTCCTGAGCGTGAAGGAGTTCGACGACACGCACTTCGTCTTCATGGTCACCGAACAGGGACAAATGAAGAAGACGACGCTCTCCGAATTTTCGAATCCCCGCAAGGCGGGAATCGCCGCCATCTCGCTCGACAGCAACGACCTCCTCGTCGATGTGAAGCTTACCGACGGCACGAATGAGATCCTCATCGGCACGCATGAGGGCATCGCCATCCGCTTCCCCGAAAGCGAGGTCCGCTCCATGGGCCGCGGAGCCGGCGGCGTCCGCGCCATCAGGCTCGAGGACAACGACAAGGTGATCGGTGCCGTCGCCGTGCGCCGGACGAAGACGACGATCCTTGTCGCCACCGAGAACGGATTCGGCAAACGATCCGACCTCGGCGAATACAGGGTGAGCCACCGCGGCGGCAAGGGCATCGGCACGCTCCGCGCCACGGAAAAGACGGGCAAGATGATCGCCATCAAGGAAGTGCAGGACGGCGACGACATCGTTGTCGTGACGACGGGGGGCATGGTGATACGCCAGCACGCCAACGAGATCCGCGTGAGCGGGCGCAATACCTCGGGTGTGCGGCTGATCCGGCTCCACGATGCGGACCATATCGCCGCGATCGCCATCGTCAAATCCGAGGAGGACGAGGAGAAGGAACTCAACGGGAACGCCGGACCGGCGCTTCCGGCGAACGGTCCGGATCTGGATTCTCTGTTTGTGGCAGATGATGAGCAAAAAAAAAAAATGACGACGAGGCCGCGGAGCCGCTTTTCGAATGATACGGCCGATGCGCCCGTGTCAAAGGCGCCGGAACCACCGGCGGCTCCCGCCGCGGCGGCTGCGAAAAAAGCGGCGCCTTCCAAAGGCGCGGCGAAGAAGAAGGAAATGCCGAAACCCAAGGCGGCCGCAGTGATAAGGAAATCCGCGGCGAAGAAGTCGGCTCCCGTGAAAGCGGCCAAGCCGTCGCCGAAGAAGGCCAAGGCTCCGGTGAAGGCGGCCCCGAAACCGTCGCCGAAGAAGGCCAAGGCTCCGGCCAAGGCGGCCGCCAAAGGGAAGCCGAAGAAGAAATAACATCGCGGTTGGACGTTTAGCGCAGCGGGCCGATCCGTCGATGGAGCGGTCCCGCTGCAACGATTTTGCCAAAATGTGTGTTTTTATAGAGTCGGATCGGCAAGGGGTTGCCCGAAAAGGATTAGTCACTTTATCATCCTTTTGAGCGATGTTTTCCTTGCCGGCAGAACGATATACTACAGTGTTATGTCTGGAGCCTTTGTCTATCTTTAAACAAGGAGGAGTATGAAACAGATTATTATCTTTGCAGCGGCCCTGAGCCTGTTCGGATGCTCGTCTCTCGTGCTGCAGCCGGCGGATTTTTCCTGGCCGGTCGAAAGTGTTTTAAAATCCGACGCCGTGGGAATGGTTGCCGAGAATCGATTCGCCGTCTCCTTTTCGATAACAGAATTGGTCCTCCGCGAACGCGGTGAGTCGCAAAGCGCCGCCGGTGTGACGGTGCGCGTGATTCGGGACCGGGAAGGGTATTATTATGTCACGGCGCCGCAATTCAAGAATGTGTACGTGTTCACCGCCGTCGACGGAACGATGAAACAATGCAGGAAGATCGAGATCGGCGAAACGGAAATGACGGATCCGAAGTTCAATCAGCGTGATGCGTTCATCGAACTCGTCAACGGACCGGCGAAGCTCGCCCTGACGAAGGACGGCATCCTGGAAGGAGGAAACCAATGAAACATCTTCTCATGATCCTTGCCTCCGGGCTCCTGTTCGTGCATGGCGCCGCCGCGCTCCAGCAATCCGATTCCGAGATAAAAAAGGAATTCGAAACGCGTTCCGGCGCCCTCCTGAAGGCGGTAGAGGCGGCAGCGACGCTCGACGAAATTAAAAGGGTGAACGCGGACATCGACGCCCTTGAAAAAGAGTTCATGCCTCACAAGGCATTCCTCGACAAGGCCCTGTATCCCGACGATTTCGCGAAGAACATCGAAATGCTGCGCGCGCGCGCCAGGTACTCCGAGGAAAAAACCACCGCGGTCGAAACGCAGACACTGAAGGTCGGCGAGCTCGAGGGACAGGTTCGAACGCTTAACGAACAGGTCGAAAAGCTGTCGAACGAAAACTCCGCCATCCTGGTTCAAATCAAGGCGCTTGAATCGGACCGCGTGAAGGATCAGAAACAAATCGAACAGCTTCAGGGACTGGTCTCCAAGCTCCAGAAAAACATTGCCGCACGCGACAATATGATTTTCAACCTTGCGGACA
>JAVBYH010000324.1 GCA_030824175.1 Bacteroidota bacterium
CTCTCCTTCACGCTCCGTCGCGGCGAGCGCATCGCGCTCATCGGAGACAACGGCAGCGGAAAAACGAGCGTGCTGCGACTGCTGCGCGGATCGATCGCGCCCGCATCGGGGCGGTTTCATATTCCCGGATTCATCGCCGTCGGACACTGCTATCAGCATCCGCTCTGGGACGCCGGAATGCTCCACGGGCATCTGGCTGCGGCCGGTATCGATGAAACGCGATTCCGCACCATCATGGGGGCGTTCAACATCAGCGGAGCCATCTTCGATCGGCCGCTCGACACGTTTAGCCGGGGTGAATTGAAGAAGATCGATCTTTGCCGCTCGTTCCACGAACCGCATCACCTGCTGCTATGGGATGAACCGGTCAATTACATCGATATCCATTCCCGGGAACAGATCGAACACGTCATCCTGGCGGATACGCCGACACTGCTCTTCACCGAACACGACCGCACGTTCGTCGAGAAGATCGCGACTCGGGTGATCGAGCTGAAGCCGCCGCGGATTGCATCTTCATCCCATTATTTGTAACATGTCACACCGAATACCTGTATCCAACAGCAAGGCGAACATTATGAAAACCAGCTTCGAACTCCTCCAGCATGAGATCGGCAAGCCTGAGAACGTCCTCAAGCGCACCGGCGCGACGAAACTGGATATCGCGCTCCTCGCCGATCATGTCCGGGTTCAGCATGCGAACTTCTGCACCGACCTCCAGGCTGCCGTCCAAACGGTGAGGACGGGGGTCGACGATCTCAGCCGCGACCTCGCGGCTGCAATCAAGGAATCGGACAATGAGCATCGGGCGCAGATTGCCGCCGTCGAGGCGAGGATCGGCGCGACGGAGGAACAGGCCGGTGCGGCCGCAGAGAAGATGAGCGGGATGGATGAATGGGTGCGCGTGACCGACGAAAAGATGAGTGCGACCGCTGTATGGATGCACGAGACAGACGACCATTCATCTCAGCACGCGGATGCGATACAGCACCGCATGCAGTCGCTTGAAGAGCGGATCATGCCCCTGGAGATGGAGATCGTTTCACTCGGCAATACGGTCGACAGTATCGAGCGGGTGCAGCGCACGATCAACGCGCGTCTGCTTCTCGTCATGAGAATGTCGCTGATGATGATCGGCGTCCTCGTAACAACGGTCGTCATCCTGGGATTGATCTTCTTTCGCTTCTGACGGGCGATTGTGTTCGAAAGACGTTATACCGGATGACGGCAGCCGTCATTGTCTCGGCACTCATCGACAATGCTTGCCGCCTTAGCAAACGCCTCCCTGCCTTCCGAGGTCGAGAAATAGATCAGTCCGAGTGCGCCGAGACTGTCTAAGAATCCAACACCCGTAAATTCATAAATAATGCTCGATGCCGACAAGACACACGACATGTAAATGCAGACCATCGTGCAATTGGCGTCCGAGAGGATGGCCTTTGAATTCAGCGCGCGACCTACCGTACGTTTGGCCGCAACGAGAGCCCACATGATCACGATGGAAACCCCCGAAATGACGAGTCCGGGAATCGTCGTAGTCGGTTTGTGACCGATATAGATGGTGTAAAGTGCGGTGGCTCCAAGGCCGGCAGCCAGAAGGTAGAATGATACACCCGTTATTCGGAGAGCCGTTCGTTCAAACCGAGACCGTGATGCCGTTGTGTCCCTTTGTATCCGAGCCACCATCGAAAGAATTCCCATCCCCGATATGACTTCGATAAAAGAATCGATGCCAAAGCCGAAGAGTGTGAGCGTCTCGCCCTCCGCGCCGAAATACATCGAGACGAGACCCTCAGCAAAGTTATAAGCCACAGTGAATACAGCCAGCCCGAAGGCGTAGCGCCAATAGTGTTTAATTGATATCATTTCCTTTAACGCCATACTGCCTCCTGACGACGTGGATCTTGCGCGATGCACCGGCAACGCCGCCCATGCGACCACTGTCCATCCATCTATAACATCCGAATGGTATATCTGTTCCTGTCCGATGGCCGCACCGGGATGTACTCGTCCATTGAATGACGGGTTATAATTCCTTATCATACTCAATTCCACCACCGACTGACGGACAGTATGACACACTTCAAAATTTTCTTCTGCTGCATCGCGATGCAGGCTGCGGTTCATGCTCAGGGACCATCCCACCTGAAGTTGTGGTACGACAAACCGGCGGCGACGTGGAACGAGGCGCTTCCGCTGGGCAACGGCTGGATCGGCGCGATGGTCTTCGGCGATCCCTCCGCCGAGCGGATCGAATTGAATCACACAACACTCTGGGCCGGCAGCCCGTATTCGAACGAGAATCCCGCCGCGCGTGCGGCGCTTCCAAAGGTGCGCGCGCTCATCTTCGAGGGGAAATTCGACTCCGCTCAGGCGCTGGCCGACATCACGTTCATCGCACACAACGCACACGGGATGCCGTTCCAGCCCCTTGGCGCGATCGTGCTCCATTTCCCCGGTCACGAGCGCTTCACCGGCTATTGCCGCGAACTGGATCTTGCACATGCCGCGGCGACCGCCACGTACACTGTCGATGGCGTGAGATACACACGGGAGGCATTCACATCGTTGACGCATCGCATCCTCGCCGTCCGCATCACTGCCGATGTTCCGGGCAGCATCACGTTCACCGCCGCGATGAACAGCCCGGTTCCCTCGACGATCGGCACACGGGAAGACGGAACGATCGTGCTCTCCGGCAGGGCGAGGGCGCACGAGGGAATACCGGGTGCCATCCGCTATACGGCGCTCACGCATGTACGCGTCACAGGCGGAAGAACTGTCGTCTCCGATACGAGCGTCGCCGTCGTCAAGGCCGATACCGCGATCGTGTACTGCGCGATCGGGACAAGCTTCAGAAATTACTCCGATGCCGGAGGTGATGCCGCGGCGCAAGCTGACTCGCTCATGTCGGCTGCGCTGCGCGTCCCGCCGGGGGAGGATGCACTCATGCATCGCCGCGCCTATCGCCGCCTGTTCGATCGTGTCGAATTGGACCTGGGCGTCACGCCGTCCGCTGAACTGCCCACGGATCTCCGCATCGAACGATTCGCCGCCGGGGACGATCCGCAGCTCGTCGCCCTGTATTTCCAATACGGCCGGTATCTGTTGATCTCGAGCTCCCAACCGGGAGGACAGCCCGCCACACTGCAGGGGATCTGGAACGACCGCGTCAGTCCACCGTGGGACAGTAAATATACGATCAACATCAATACTGAAATGAATTATTGGCCGTCTGAGGTCACCAACCTTCCGGAGATGAACGAGCCCCTCGTGCAGATGGTGCGGGACCTGTCCGTGACCGGACGCCGCACGGCACAGGTGATGTACGGGGCGAGGGGATGGGTCGCACATCACAATACGGACCTGTGGAGGTCGACCGGCGCTGTCGACAAGGCGTATTACGGAATGTGGCCCCTGGGCGGAGCATGGCTTGCGCAGCACTTATGGGAAAAATATGCATACTCCGGTGACGTAAAATATCTGCGGTCGGTGTATCCCGTGATGAAGGAGGCCGCCCGCTTCATCTGCGATGTGCTCGTCGAAGAGCCCGTCCATCACTGGCTCGTGCTCTGCCCTTCGATGTCGCCGGAGAATGCTCCCTCGATTCATCCGAATGTCTCCATTGCGGCGGGATGCACGATGGACAATCAGATCGTCTTCGATGTGCTCACGCACACGAGCTCGGCTGCCCGCGTACTCGGCATCGACCCGGATGTCGTCGCCGAATGCGCATCGATCGTGAAACGCCTGCCCCCGATGCAGATCGGGAAGTGGGGACAGCTGCAGGAATGGATCGACGACTGGGACAGTCCCAACGACAGGCACCGGCATCCGTCGCATCTCTACGGCGTCTATCCGGGCGGTCAGATCTCCCCGTACCGCACACCGGAGCTGTTCACCGCCGCGCGCACGTCGCTCGTCCATCGCGGCGACGCATCCACCGGATGGTCGATGGGATGGAAGGTCAACCTCTGGGCGCGATTCCAGGATGGCGACCACGCCATGAAACTCATCACGGACCAGCTGCGTCTCATCCGCCGCGATTCGATCGATGCGAACGGCCGCAATGTGGGCGGGGGCGGAACGTATCCCAACCTGTTCGATGCGCATCCGCCGTTTCAGATCGATGGCAACTTCGGATGCACCTCGGGTATCGCCGAAATGCTCATGCAGAGTCATGACGGCGCCATCCATGTCCTTCCGGCATTGCCGGGAGCCTGGAAAAACGGCAGCGTCAAAGGATTGCGCGCGCGCGGCGGATTCGAACTCGACATCGCATGGAAGGACGGGAAGGCCGTGGAAATCAGCGTCACGTCCGGGATCGGCGGGATATGCCGCATCCGCACATCAGATGCGCTCAGTGGCGTGAACGGACTAGCCCTGAGAACTGCGCAAGGAAGACATCCGAATCCCTTCTATGCCGTTCCAATGGTCAAGGCGCTGTTGCATGCATCGGCGT
>JAVBYH010000121.1 GCA_030824175.1 Bacteroidota bacterium
AAGGCGCGGAGTGATGCGCCCAACAGGTCCTGTGAATACAGCGCGCCGGCGTTCGCGTCGCGCGAGAGCTGGAACACGTTGCGCAGGTGATCGCCGACCGAGGGAAACGCATTTCCCGTGAGGACGGAGGCCTCCTCGAGCGTCATCCCGCGGAGCAGGCCGAAGCGTTTCAAGAGCGGCACGCACACGAGCACCGCAGCCAGTCCGGCACTGACGGCGGCGAACACCGCGGCGAATGCGGTGCGCACGGCCGACGGGTATGAAAACACATATTCGAGGAGCACGGCCCCGATCGCAAGGCTCACCACGCACACGGCGAGCGCAGCCGCGCCGGCCGCGGCCTCTTCGGCGTGGTATTTCGCGCGCACCGCTTCGAGGCGCTGCGTCAGCGGCGCGACATCACTCCCGATCGTATGTGCGGACGTGTCATTCATATGAGAATACTGTAGGGCGAAACGGCGTTTCGCCCCGGTTCAAATATCGTATGATCATTGGGCAGGGCGAAATATCATTTCGCCCTACAGTACACACTTTTTGTCATACTTATGAAGATACTCATTGCGTGAGCGCCCAGACGAGGATGTTCGTCCCGAACCGCAGCGCCTCGATCCGTTTCTCTTCCGGATCCTTGTGCACCTCGGCGTCGGCCCAGCCGTCGCTCGGGTTCGCCTCGTACGTATAATACACGACGAGCCGTCCGCCACTGATGATGCCGAATCCCTGGGCGGGCTTGTTGTCGTGCTCGTGCGTTTTCGGCGGCCCGTTCGGAAAATCGAACAGGCAGTGATACAAGCCGTACGAATACGGCAGCTCGACGAGTTCCGCGTCCGGGTACACGCGCTTCATTTCCCTGCGGAACGACTTATCCATGCCGTAGTCGTCGTCGGCATAGAGGAAGCCGCCGTTCTCGAGATATGCGCGGAGGCGCTGCACTTCATACTCGGTGAATACAATGTTGCCGTGCCCCGTCATGAACAGGAACGGGTACGTGAAGAAATTATCCCCCGTCATCTCCGTGAACTCGTATTTCGGGTCCGCATCGATGCCCGCGTGCCGTTTGGCGAAGGCGAGCAGGTTCACGTCTGCAGACGGATCGTTATACCAGTCGCCCCCGCCGGCATATTTCAGCCGCGCGATGCGGAACTGCGATTCGATGCGGGGCGTCTGACCCACGGCACAGTGAAACGCCGCGGCCAACACGATGACCGTCCGGAACAGGATTCTTCTCATATAAAAAAATACTCAATCAATATCCGAGATGCAAGGTAAGCGGATCACCTCGATTGCCTTCTCGAGCACTTCATCGCGGCCCTCACGGATTCCCTTGATTGTCGGCCTGACAACGACATCCGGAAGAATACCCACGCGCTGCGTTTCCCTTCCATCGGGATAATACACACCCAATCCCGAAATTCGGGTTGCAATCCCCCCCGGAAGAACGATGGGCACAACGTCGCCGTCCGCCGCCGCCGTCGTACTACCGACGACAACCGCCCGGGGTGCAGTACGCAGTGCCATAGCTGTGAATTCCGCCTGACTCATTGTCGTCTCATTCACAAGAATAGCAACTGTCCCCTTGTAACACTCCGGATTTCGCGCGCCAACTGTCAGGGGCCGAATGAAGCGGAAAACACCCGGCGTGTGAATGCTGGGCACTGTGAGCTTGACGAACGGAACGGACTGCGGCAGAAGATACCTTGTGAGTGTGTACACGAGGAAATCGGAGGGATAGCAGCGCAAATCGACAATCAATCCGCGCGTGGCTTTGAACTCCTCCATGATTGCCGGAAGGAGACTGTTCTTGTACCTTCCGGCGTAGATATAGCCGATATCCTCCCCGATCAATCGGGCGGCTTCCCGGTTCCCGCCGGAGGCGGACGAAAGGGCATCCCACAACGGAACGCAGCGGACCGGCGATTCACCGGTTCTCCCGTTTCGCTCATACGTGATCGTTATCGTCGCGGCGTTTGTTCTCAATACCTCGCCGAGCACGAGATGCATTTGAAATGCGGTGTTCGATCCGGGCGTATGCGGAAGCCGGCGCCTGACGAGCGAATCGACCGGAACGCCGTCGACGGTGAGGAGCACGTCTCCCGCGAGCAATCCGCAGGTGCGGTCCCGTTCGTCGTTATAAAATCCGGAGACGACAGCCTTTCCCTCCACATGCATCATCCGAACCGGCGCGATGCGCGTACCCGTGAGCGTGCCCGAAGGCAGTTGGTCACCGGTCACAGTTGCGTGGGAATCGTGGACGCGGCAAATAAGATCGCCCGCCGTTATCGTATACTCCCGTTGAGTCCGCGCGGCAAGAAATTTTGGGATGAATTCGGAAAGGATGTCGTTCCAATCTTCCTCTATCAGGTAACGGTACGGGAAAAAATATTCGATCATATTCCAATACCGGAAGAGCGCAAGTAGCCTGAAGCCCGGATCCGGATATGGCATCAGGATATACGGGTTTTCATGTGTGAAGCCGGGGTTCGGTCTTCCGGGAACCGGACCGATGTAGAAATGGTCGTCCGGCCGCCGCGCATACCGTATGTGTTTCAGGACGGGAGTCAGGGATGGTCCAAGCTGCAGTGTATCCTCAAGCCAGCCGAGGTCGGGCAGAAGGTGTATGTCGCGGCGATCGAGCGATGTATCCTGGACGAGCGGACCGAGCAGTCCGAGCCGACTCATCCACCCCGCAAGGAGCGTGTCGCGGTCCGCACGCGTCGTCGGTTTTACAGCGGCGGGAAGAATGCGCAGGAGTTCATAATCCCAATTGTACTCGCCGGCGGCAATGCGCGGGTGATAATATTTTAGGAATCCCCAGAGCTTTCCCAGCACCGCGAGGTTCTCGATTTCATGGGACCGAAGCGGACCGAGGTCAACGCGTGAGCCGGCGAAGAATTCCCTGTCCTTATCCGCCGGATACTCTTTTCCCGACTGGCAGGAGATCGAAGACGCACTGAGGAAGAGGAAGAGCAGCAGACACCGGCGGTTCATGATCGTCCTTGCATCGATGCTTGCGTTGCATCCGCGCGTCCCTCGACAAAACGCTCCGTGCAAGAGAGAAGCACGGAGCGTTTCGTATGACACATGCAGATGGAATTCAATTAATCCATGATCTTCCGCAGGAACGCGGGCCGATCGCTTTCTTCGTAATTGAAGCCTGTGTACGGCTGCTCGTTTTCCACATTGACATTGGCAAGCGAGTTCTGATAGCGCCCGATGGCCGGGGTGTCGAACTTCTGCAGCTCCACGGTGCCGGTCGGGACATGGTTGATGATCGGATTGGCGGGGCGCAGCGTGCGTTCGTGCGACACGGGGGCCTTCTTGTTGAATCCCGTGGCGATCACGGTGACCATCACTTCGTCCGTCATGTTGTCGTCGAAGACAAGGCCGGAGATGACCTCGACCTCGCCGCCGGCGGCTTCGGTGATGATCTGGACGGCTGCGTCGTATTCCTCGATGGTGATCTGGCTGTTACCGGTGATGTTCACGAGCACCTTCTGTGCGCCGGCGACCGAGACGCCTTCAAGGAGAGGGCTCGAGATGGCCATCTGTGCGGCTTCGGCCGCGCGGTTCTCGCCTGTGGCGACGCCCGTGCCCATGAGCGCATCGCCCATTTCGCGCATGACGCGCTTCACATCGGCGAAGTCCACATTGATGAAGCCCGGGACGGTGATGATGTCCGAGATGCCGCGCGCCGCGTTATGGAGCACCGCGTTGGCGACTTCGAACGCCTGCGAGATCGGCGTCGCGCGATCCACAACGGACAGCAGACGCTGGTTCGGGATCACGATGAGCGTGTCGACCTGCTTGCGCAGCTCCTCGATGCCCGCCTCGGCGGACGCCATGCGGCGCTTCCCCTCGTGATTGAAGGGCTTCGTGACGATTCCCACCACCAATGCGCCGAGGCTCTTCGCGATGTTCGCGACGACAGGACCCGCGCCGGTGCCTGTGCCGCCGCCCATACCGGCGGTCACGAAGACCATGTCGCAGTTGCCCAGGAGCCGCGCGATCTCTTCCTTGTCCTCTTCGGCGGCCCGCTGGCCGACCTGGGGATCGGCGCCCGCGCCGAGACCGCGCGTGAGGTTCTTGCCGATGCGAATCTTATTCTCCGCCTTGTTGCGCTCGAGCGCCTGCATGTCTGTGTTGACCGCGACGAAATCGACGCCGACAAGCCCTTTGGCGATCATGCTGTTGACCGCATTGCCGCCGCCGCCGCCGACACCAACGATGCGAATTTTCGCGCCGCTCTCGGACGATGCTACGAACTCTATCATAGTGACTCCTTGTTGATTGGTGGTTGAAAAAAATAGTAGTCTTTTAATATTCTGCTCCGACCCGCCGCGCTGCTCGCGCACGCTCCGGCGGCGTTACAATTCCTCGAACATGTGTTTCATCCTGTCCCACACCGTCTTGAACTTGGTGTCCATTTTCTTCGTCTCCTCTTTCGGCGATTGTGCCGA
>JAVBYH010000144.1 GCA_030824175.1 Bacteroidota bacterium
GTCGTGATCTCATCGAGCCCGTTGTGCCCGCCCGCCTCGAATCCCTCGGCCACAACGGCATCCACGCCGGCGGCTTCCGCCTTCTGCGCATGCTTCACGGCTGCCACAACGTGCACGACAGTCATCCCCTTTTCCTTCAGCCGGGGCGCGAAGAGCGCCGGATTCCCGGAGGATGTGAAGATGATCTTCACGCCCTCATCGGTGATGACCGAGAGCAATTCTTCGACATCGCCGCGCGTGAGCGGAAGATTCACGCCCCAGGGCTTCACGGTGGCCGCCTTCATGCTGCGTATGTGGTGGCGCAGCACCTCGGGCTTCATCGACCCGGCGCCGATAAGGCCCAGTCCGCCCGCATTCGATACGGCAGCCGCCAATTTCCATCCCGATACCCATACCATGCCGCCCGCGTTGATGGGATAGTCAACGCCAAAGAGTCGTGTGATCCTGTTCGTAATAGTCATATGCTGTCTGAGAGTGTCACTGCGCAACCCTGCCTTCCCGCCGAAGCAGACAGGCATGCGCCGCTGTGTTGTAAATGCCGATTAATTAATATGGAATGGAGGCGGTCCGGTTTCGTCCATTTCGCCCGACTGCTCAGGCGAAGACGCTTCGAATGGTGCGAGCGAGACCCGGTAAAATGCCGTCCCTTTTTTCGAGGGAATCAGTTTGACGGTGTGGCTGTCGAGTGCCCCGCTGCGTATGAGGTGGGCGGAGACAAGCGCCTTAATCTTAAGGATGGTAGATCCGTCCGGCTCGACCGTAATATCGCTCCCGCGCACAGACTCCTCGACCGGGAGTTCATCCACGATCACACGGATTGTGTCCGTTTCCGCGTCGTTCCCGACGACGACGTCCACGTCGTTGCCCGTGTAGGGAAAGAGGATGTAGCCGTCGTTTCCATCGCCGGCGTACTCGAACGAATTCCGCCCGGCGATCCATATCCCCTCCGCGTAAAATTTTCCCTCTACGTAGACGAACGGGTCGTGGTATTCGCCAGGGAGTTCCGGATTGTACCCTTCCGTATTCCCGAGAACGCCGTGAAGGTATCCGAGGTCGAAATCCGGGGTGACCTGGGAAGCTGTGTAGTCGCGCTGCTGTTCGTCGTAGTATTCCACGAACGGCAGCTCGCCGAAAAATCCGGCCTGCCGGAGCAGGTACTGGATGGAACGTTCGACGCGCGAGAAGGATCCTTTCGGGGTCTGGACGTCGTAGATCATGCCTTTCGGTGTGACAAGGCAGATTGTCGGCAGCGACTCGATACGGTAAAGATCGGCGATCGTGTGATCATCGTCGGCCACCACGGGAAACGTGATGCCGCATGATCGGACGATCTCCGCCTTCTTCTCCGGGTCATGCACCGTCACGTACTCCGAGAGTTGCACACCGATGACAACGAGTCCGCATTCGGCATAGTCCCGGTGAAGCCGGTTCATATGCCTGACGGCACGCAGGGAAAGCATGGATGTATGGTCCCAGAAGAACAGGGCCACGACGTTCCCCTGCTGCGATCGCAGCGAGATCGGAGTGCTGTTGAACCAGAAGTTCCCGTACAATTCGGGCGCCGTCCGGTCGCGTTCCATGTGTTTTGTCAGGAGCATGATGAAGTATACACAAAATGTCGAATCAACGCAACTCTCCGCGCCGAGCGGCTATGCCACGCGCGGCTATTTCGCGCGGTCGATGACGACGACGAACTCGCCCTTCTTCGCCTCGGCCGATAATTTCTCATAGAGGGCGGGAGCCGTGCCGTGGTAGATCTGTTCTCCAGGCAGCGTGAGGTCGAATGCCACGCACAGCTTCCGTTCGGCGCCGAACACGTCGGCAATGTCCTTGAGCAGCGCCTGAAGCCTGTACGGCGTATCCATCAGGACGATCGTGCGCTTTTCGCGGCGCAGGCTCTGGAGCTCGGCGACGCGGCGCGGCCGTTTCGGCGACAACCAGCCGTAGTACACGAACTGATCGATTGAAAAGCCCGACACCGTGAGCGCGGGCATGAGGGACGATGCGCCCGGGATCGGCACGACCTTGATCTTCATCTCCACCGCCTTGCGGACAAGGAGCTGGCCCGGATCGGAGAACACGGGTGTCCCGCAGTCGGAGATGACCGCGACATGTTTTCCGCCCTTCAAATACTCGAGGATGTGGAATGTCGCGGCCTGTTCGTTATGTTCGTTGAGGCTTTCGACGGGTTTGTCGATACCCAGATGCCGCAGGAGACGGTTGCCCTCCTTGCGTTCCTCGTACACGATCACGTCCACCGATTTTAAAACATCGACAGCGCGAAAGGTGATATCCGCGTAGTTGCCGATGGGTGTCGCTACCAAATAAAGCGTGCCTGCCTGTTCCATTGTATCCGATCTGTAAATGATTACACCGGCGATTCCGCCGCCTCTTCCTGCAATTTTTGCTTGCGCTTCTTTTCAAGCTCCTTCGCAATGACGATGATGCTCCCCGCCGCAGGGATCGCGATGAGCAGACCGATGAATCCTAAAAAGTATCCGAACGTGAAGAGCGACAGAATGAGCACCACCGGATGCAGGCCGATCTTGCTGCCGATGACCTTCGGCGAGATCGCATAATTTTCGATAATGTGCAGCACGCCGACGACACCGAGGCCGAGGATCATGTGAACGATCACCGGCTCGGGGCTCATCGCGGCGACGACGGCCGTTGTAGCAAGCATGATCATGAACCCGAAGTACGGGAGGAAGAACAGCAGCCCCGAGAGCAGCCCGAGCACCATCGGGTACTGGATCCCGATGAGCCAGAACGAGATGCTGACCATCGTTGCATCGAAAATCGAGATGATGAGCGTTCCCCGCAGGTAGCGGCCGACGATCGAGTCGATGTAGTTGTAATAGACAACGGCCTCCTCCCTCCTGTCCTTGGGCACCATCATCTTGATCCGGTGCTTCACGAGCGGAAAGTCCTTCAGGATATAGAACGTGAGGAACGGGATCACGATGATGTTCACGATGCCGGTGAGGATCGCGTTGAATTCGCTGACGATGCCGAACGTTCCCTCGAGCAGATGCTTCAGCACGTCCTCCATGCGCGGGGCGATGCTGTCCGTGATGAACGACCGGAGCTGCGAGTTCGACACGCCGTAGCGATGGATCGTCTTGAACACGTTGCCGCTCATGATCCACTGTGTGAACTGGGCCGAGATGGTGCTGAGCGTCTGGATGATGGCGCCGAACTGCTGGATGATGATCGGCACCGCGCCCATGACGATGAGGATGATCACCGCGATGGCACAGAGGATGATGAACAGCGCCGATGTCCATCGCGGCACGTTCCACCGCTCCACGCGCGTGACGACGGGATGCAGGAGATACGCGAAAAAGAGCGATATGATGAACGGGGCGAGGATGGCCCTCACCGTGAGACCCAGCCATACGACAAACAGCACGATCGCAAACCCCATGATATTCCGGGCCACGGGATAGGATCGTATCGGGTAAAGCATGATGAGCAGCGAAGCGATGAGGATGAACGGCGAAAACAGCGTACCGGTCGAATGCAGCAGTAAAAGGAAGAACACGAATCCGCCTGCCGCGAGCGCATAGTCGATACCGGTCAATTTCGTGAGTGCCTGTTTCACTGAGTCCCCGTTGGTTGTGCTGTGTGTCGTGATGCTCGACGTGGCCGGCCCGCGCCGCGCGTCGTGCGCTGTCAGATGCCCGTATGACCGAAGCCGCCCGCGCCGCGCGCGGTGTCTTCGAGCGTGTCGGATTCAGCCCAGGCGACGCGCGCATAGCGCGCTATGATCATCTGGGCGATGCGGTCGCCGCGGTTCACCGTGAACGGCGCGGCGCCGAAATTCGTCATGATGATCTTCACTTCACCGCGATAATCCGAATCGATGGTGCCCGGCGCGTTCAGGATGCCGACGTTCGATTTCAGCGCGAGGCCGGAGCGCGGCCGTATCTGCGCCTCGAATCCCGCCGGCAGCTCGAGTGAAAATCCCGATGGAATGAGCGCGGTTGTGTTCGGCGGGATCACCCGTGGCGCGTCGACGGCGGCCAGAATATCCATGCCGGCCGATCCGTCCGTTGCATACCCGGGCAGGGGCAGGTCCGCCCCGTGAGGAAAAACTCTTGAAATTCGGACTGTCAGATGTTCCACCGTGTGCATTCCCCTTTTTTTTCCTTCAAATGTACGGAGACGGCGCCTGAAATGCAAACAATGCCCGAAATTCGTGCAGATTGGACGAATTTTCCCCGTCCGTCGGCCGCACACTTGACTTCACTCTTGTTTTTTTGTTAATTATGCAAGTGAACCGTCTCGATATTATACAATCAACACACGTCTATGTCCTATTTTGATTCCGATAATTTTTTCGATGATGACATGGAGAGCAGCCATTCTCCGAAGAAGAATCATCGCGAAGAA
>JAVBYH010000064.1 GCA_030824175.1 Bacteroidota bacterium
GCCGTTATCAACGACATGTTCTACGGCGGCTCCATCCAGTCCATCATCTCCAACAACATCCGCCTCCAGCTGCCGATGTGGTTCAACGAGGGGCTCGCCGAGTACGAGGCGCTGAAGTGGGACACAAACTCCGACATGTTCATGCGCGATGCGGCGATCCACACATACCTTCCGCCCATCGACTATCTCGGCGGCTACTTCGCCTATCGCGGCGGGCAATCCGTCTGGTACTACATCGCCAACAAATACGGCGAACCGAAGATCTCCGAGATCCTCAACCGCATCAAGGGCTCGCGTTCGGTGGATGCCGGATTCAAGGCCACGATCGGCCTCAGCGTGTCGGAACTGAACGAGCGCTGGCAGAAGGAAAACAAGGTCCTCTACTGGCCGGACATCGCGAAGCGGGAGGACCCGTCCGACTTCGCCACGCGGCTCACGAACCACACGAAGGACGGCAACTTCTATAACACGAGCCCCGCGATCTCGCCCCAGGGCGACAAGATCGCCTTCATCTCGGACAGGCACGAGTACTTCGACGTCTTCATCCTCTCCACGATCGACAACAAGGTCACGAAGATCGTGGACGGGCAGCGCACGAAGAATTTCGAGGAGCTCCACCTGCTCACGCCCGGCATCTCCTGGTCGCCCGACGGCAAGAAGATCGCGCTCGCGGCGAAGAGCGGCGAGATGGACGCCATCTTCATGGTGGAGGTTTCGTCGAAGGATATCGAAAAGATCGAGATACCGATGGAGGGCATCTTCTCCGTCCACTGGTCGCCGGTGGGAGACAAGCTCGTGTTCGTCGGCAACAAGGCGGACCAGTCCGATATCTATACATACTCCCTTGCGACGAAGGAAGTGAAGGCGATCACGGACGACGTGTTCAGCGACTCCGACCCGATCTGGACGGAGGACGGGAAGACGATCTATTTCGTCTCCGACCGCCGCGACTACCTCGTGCCGGTGCAGCTTCCGCCGAAATTCAGGATCTCGAAGTACAACTATACGCAGCTCGACATCTATTCCTACAACACGGACACGGGCGTAATGGCGCGCGTGACGAACGAACCGAACTCCGATGAGACGAATCCGGTGCCCTCGCCCGACGGCACGAAGCTGCTCTACGTGTCCGATCGGAATGGCATCAACAACATCTACGAGCGGACGCTCGCCACGGGAGCGGACCGCCCCGTGACGAATTCGATCTCCGGCGTCTACCAGCTGTCGCTTTCGGCGGACGCGAACAAGCTGTCGTTCTCGTCGCTGAATGAGGCCGGGTTCGATCTCTTCCTGCTCAAGACGCCGTTCGAGAAGAAGGTCGCAACAGCAGAGCTGGAGCAGACAGAGTACCTGAAGCGCAAGGCGGAACTGGCCAGGCATATGTTCGACACGACGGCCATCGAATCCACCGCCATGGCGAAGAACGAAAAGAAGAGCGACACGACCGCCGTCTATGGCGAGAACATCCGCATCGATTTCAACAATTATGTCTTTGCAGAAGACAGCACGAAAGCGACGGAGATCATCCCCACGGCCGCCCCCGCCATCGCCGCGAAGAACATCACGGTCGAGGACAATGTGGACGACGACGGCAATTACCGCGTGAACAAGTACAAGCTCAATTTCACACCCGACATCATCTACGGCAACGCGGCCTTCAGCACGTTCTATGGCGTGCAGGGAACGACAATGATGGCGTTCAGCGACATGCTCGGCGACCATCAGATCTATTTCCTCACGAACCTGCTGCTCGACCTGAAGAACTCGGATTACGTGCTTGCGTATTACTACCTGCCGAGCCTCATCGATTATGGCGTCCAGGGGTATCACAGCGCGCGCTTCCTCTATCTGGACGATCCGTTCGGCGGCGCGTCGCTCTACAGGTTCCGCACGTGGGGCATGGCGGCTTCGGCGTCGTATCCGGTGGACAGGTTCAACAGGCTTGAATTCGGCATCTCGTGGATGAACCTGCTCCGCGAGAACCTGGATTACGCCTTCGTGACGCCGCAGAAGCGGGGACTCATCATCCCGTCCGTGAGTATCGTGCACGACAACACGCTCTGGGGGTATACGGCGCCGTCGAACGGCACGCGCTACAACGTGAGCGCCATGGTCTCGCCGGCCCTCGGATCGAATTCACTGAACTTCCAGACCGTCACATTCGATTACCGGTCCTACTTCAGCCTCTGGCGCGATTACACGTTCGCCCTCCGGTGGTCGGGCGGCGTGAGCATGGGCGCACATCCCCAGCGGTTCTTCATCGGCGGCACGGAAGGCTGGATCAACCGTGAGTTCGACGGCGGCATTCCGATCGAGAACGTCGAGGACTATGCATTCCTCTCGCCGGCCCTGCCGCTGCGTGGCTTCAATTACAACGTGAAGAATGGCACACGCTTCGCCCTCATGAACTATGAACTGCGGTTCCCGTTCATCCGCTACCTCGTTACCGGCGGCCTCCCGCTCGCGTTCCAGAACGTCACCGGATCCTTCTTTACAGACATCGGCTCGTCGTGGACGCACGAAAAGGCGTACCGGGCCGTTGGCACGAACGCCGCCGGCAACACTGTTACGCAGGACCTCCTGATCGGCATGGGCACAGGACTGCGCTTCTATATTTTCGGCCTCCCCCTCAAAATGGACGTCGCCTGGTCCTATGACATCAACGGATTCTCCGAGCCGAAATATTATTTCTCCCTCGGCGGAGATTTCTAACGACCCTCCCGACGCTTTCCGCCCCCCCGCGGAAAGCGTTGTTGTTTCACTAAGCCTTGGACAATTCAAGAGAACCGCGTGTTGCTCGGGAGGAACGCTTGCTTTCTTTCACCGGGCAATGTATATTGTACATTATTCGCCAAATGGCTTTCATCGCTCTATAAACAAAAAATCAATGCCCTCAATCCTCATCGTTGACGACATTCGGGCAAATCTGGATCTTCTTGAAGATATCCTGTCAACGCAGGAATACGAAGTGCTCCGCGGATCGAACGGACTCGAGGCGCTGCAGATCCTGCAAACGCACAAGGTCCAATTGGTGATCAGCGATGCCATGATGCCGAAACTCGACGGATTCCAACTTTGCCGCGAGATCAAGGGCAATCCGCAGCTCCGCCATATCCCGTTCATCCTCTATACCGGGAATTACGTCTCTCCGGAGGATGAGCAGTTCGGCTATTCGATCGGCGTCAACCGCTACGTCGTGAAATACTCGGGCATTGAAACGCTTCTCAACACGGTGAAGGAACTCATCACCGCCGCTCCTCCTGAAATCGTGAACGACATCACGGCCGAGGAAAAGGATTTCCTCAAGGCGCACAATCTCGTCCTCATCAAGAAGATCGAGGACAAGATGGAGGAGCTCGAGCAGTTCAACAACGCGCTGCTCCAGAAAAACAAGCAGCTCCTCGAATCCGAATCGCGCTACCGAAGCCTCTTCGAGAATAATTTCGTCGCATACTTCCTCCTGGATCCCGCCCGGGGCATGGCGCTCATGGACTGCAACAATGCTGCGGAGCGTCTCCTTGGCATACAAAAGCATGATCTCCTGAAAATGTCCTCGCCGCTTCCCATCGACATCAAGGGCATGGTCGACCAGCATTCGGAAGGCACGGTGGAGTTTCAATACGAGGGGCCCAACGGCGAAGCCCTCATCTGCGAGGCGCATGCGGGCAAGGTGCTGTACGACAACCAGGAATTCATCATCGCCTACGTCCGCGATGTGACTGTCGAACGCCACTTGCGCGAGCAGCTGCTGCAGGCCGACAAGCTGTCCCTCCTTGGGCGCCTCTCTGCGGGCATCGCGCACGAGATCCGGAATCCGCTTGCTGCAATCAGCATGAACCTCCAGTTCCTGCAGAGTGTGCTGCCTCAGGAGAACGAGGATGTCCGCGAGGCAATGGAGGCTACCCTCCAGGGCGCCGTGCGCATCGACCACATCATCGAAAACACGCTGAACTTCGCGCGGCCCACAAAACCCGTGAAGAAATACGAGAACGTCAACACGGTGATACAACGCGCGGTCGAACTCTGCCGCACGATTTTCACGAAAAAGAATATCCGGGTCAACGCGCAGCTGTCCGACCAGCTCCCCGTCATCCTGCTCGACAACGGACAGATCCAGCAGGTCATGATCAATCTGCTTACGAACGCTGCCGACGCGGTGAACGACGCGGGCACCATCGACATCGTGACGCGGTACGTCAACGACAAAGAAAAATCCTGCGTGCAGATAGACGTGCACGACAACGGCATAGGCATCAAGAAGGAAGACATGGATAAGATCTTCTCTCCGTTCTTCACGAAGAAAGCGCATGGCACGGGTCTGGGCCTGTCCATGAGCCAGCAGATCATCCAGTCGCACAACGGCCAGATCTGCGTGCAAAGCACAATGAATT
>JAVBYH010000135.1 GCA_030824175.1 Bacteroidota bacterium
CCTGGGCATCTGCATCGGGCTCGGTGTGGCCACGCAGGTGCTTCAGTCGCGTTGGAGCCTGATATGGACGGTTGTTGTCGTCATCGCGTATCTCGACAGCGCCTATGCGATCTTCCTGCACTTTGGGTACGTGCTGCCCGTCTTCGAGCCGCTGATCGCCGTGACGTTCTGCTACTCGGCCGCGATCAGCTACAGTTCGTCGGAGGAACGGAAGCGGCGCTCTGAGATCAAGGAGATGTTCCAGAAATACGTCGACGTATCGATCGTCGAGCAGCTCATCGAAAACCCGGAGCGGCTGAAGCTGGGCGGAGAGGTAAGCGAGATCACGACAATGTTCGCCGACGTGCAGGGATTCACGCGGCTGGCGGAGCGGCTCGATCCGCAGAAGACGGTGAACATCCTGAACACGTACTTCACGGACATCTCGCACTTCATCCTCGAGGAGAAGGGGACGCTCGACAAATACATCGGCGACGCCGTCATGGGATTCTGGGGCGCGCCGCTCGCCGACCCCGACCACGCGTTTCACGCCTGCTCGGCGGCCCTGGCGATGCAGAAATTCATCATCGCGACGTACAACGACGGCGAGCGCTTCGCGGGACCGGGCCTCCGTCAGCGCATCGGGCTCAACACGGGCACGGCGGTGGTGGGGAACATGGGTTCGGACGTGAAGTTCAATTACACCGCCATCGGCGATTCGGTGAACATCGCCTCGCGTCTGAGCGGCGTCAACAAGGAATACGGAACGAACCTCCTGATGACCGAGCACACGTACGACCGCGTCGGGTCCCGCGTGCTCGTGCGCGAGATCGACAATGTGCTCGTGCTCGGGAAGACGAAGGCGGTGAAGATGTACGAGCTGCTCTCGCTTGCGGGCGACAAACACCCGGACGAATTTTGGCGCAGGCTCGAATCGTTCCAGAAGGGGCTCGCCGCGTATAAGATGCGGAACTGGCAGACGGCGATCACGCATTTCCAGGATGTGCTGGCCCTGCGGCGCGAAGATATGGTGGCTCACCTCTACATCCAGCGCTCGCTCTTCTTCATCGACGAGCCGCCTCCGGGCGACTGGAACGGCGTGTTCGTCATGACGCGGAAATAGCACTCAATCTTGATTTTTACGCAATTTTTTCATACAATATTGACTTCAGTTCCCTCACTCTCAAAGTAACACACAATGCTGAGCCCTCTATGAAAAAAGACATATCGTTTTATCAATCATCGGTCGGTAAAAAAATCCTCATGAGTCTGGCCGGTTTGTTCCTTTGCTCCTTTCTTGTGATCCATTTAACGGGAAACCTTTCGTTGTTCAAGAATGACGGCGGTGTGGCGTTCAATGCGTATTCCGAGTTCATGGCGCACAATCCCATCATCAGGAGCACGGAGATCATTCTTGTCGCCGGATTCCTGCTGCACATGGTGCTCGGCGGCCTCCTCTGGCTGAAGAACCGTGCGGCGCGTCCCGAAAAGTACTCGTCGTACAAGATCCAGGACAATGTGTCGTTCGCCTCGCGCACGACGATGCTCTCGGGAAGCATGATCCTGTTCTTCCTCGTCGTTCATCTCAAAACGTTTTTCTATCCATCCCGAATGCTCGGCGAGAAGGACATGTATAAGCTCGTCGTCGAAGCGTTCTCAAATCCCTGGTACGATCTCTTCTATATTGTGGCGCTCGTGCTGCTTGCATACCACCTGAAGCATGCGTTCCAGTCCGCGTTCCAGACGCTCGGGCTGCGCAACGGGAAGTACATTGTCCTGTTCGATGCGGTCGCGGTGATCTTCTGGCTGCTCATACCCATCGGATTTGCATCGATGCCGATTTATTTTTTTTTGTCTACCCTAAAATAAGTCACATCGTTTAACGGGGAGGCGCCGATGTCGGGCGTCAACAATTTTTTTTCACCATTCCAAGTGAGTCATCAATGGTACTCGAGTCTAAAATTCCAGAAGGTCCGATAGAGAAGAAATGGACGAGTCACAAATTTTCAAGCAAGCTCGTGAATCCCTCGAACCGCCGCAAGTATACGGTCGCCGTCGTCGGCACCGGACTTGCCGGTGCCTCGGCGGCCGCGTCGCTTGCCGAGATGGGATACAACGTGCTGGCGTTCTCGTATCACGAATCGCCGCGCCGCGCGCACAGTATCGCAGCGCAGGGCGGCATCAACGCAGGCAAGAATTACGCGAACGACGGGGACAGCGTCTACCGTTTGTTCTATGATACGCTCAAGGGCGGCGATTACCGCGCACGCGAGGGCAACGTGTACCGTCTGGCGGAAGTCAGCGGCTCGATCATCGACCAGTGCGTGGCGCAGGGCGTGCCCTTCGCGCGCGACTACGCGGGCTACCTCGACAACCGCTCGTTCGGCGGCGCGCAGGTTTCCCGCACGTTCTACGCTCGCGGGCAAACCGGACAGCAGCTGCTTCTCGGTGCATATTCCGCGCTGGCGCGGCAGATGGAAGCCGGCACAGTGAAATTCTTCGCACGCCGCGAAATGCTCGACGTCGTCGTGGTAGACGGCAAGGCGCGCGGCATCGTGGCGCGCAACATGCTCAACGGCAAGGTCGAATCGTACGCGGCGGACGCAGTGGTGCTCGCAACGGGCGGCTACGGCAACGTGTTCTTCCTGTCGACGAACGCCAAGGCCAGCAACGCGACTGCCATCTGGCGCGCGCACAAGAAGGGCGCCCTGTTCGCCAACCCGTGCTTCACGCAGATCCACCCGACATGCATCCCGGTGAGCGGCGACCATCAGTCGAAACTGACGCTCATGAGCGAAAGCCTCCGCAACGACGGCCGCATCTGGGTCCCGAAGACGAAGGACGACAAGCGTCCCCCGCAGGACATTCCGGAGAACGAGCGCGATTATTATCTGGAACGCCAATATCCTTCGTTCGGCAATCTCGTGCCGCGCGACGTTGCAAGCCGCCGCGCCAAGGAAATGTGCGACAAGGGCTTCGGCGTCGGACCGTCGAAGATGGCGGTGTATCTCGACTTCGCGGACGCGATCAAGCGCGTCGGCGCGGACGTCGTGAAGGAACGCTACGGCAACCTGTTCGACATGTACAAGCAGATCACGGCCGAGGATCCGTACAAGCAGCCGATGCGCATCTATCCCGCTGTCCACTACACGATGGGCGGACTCTGGGTCGATTACAACCTCATGAGCACAATCCCCGGACTCTTCGTCGGCGGCGAGGCGAACTTCTCCGATCACGGCGCGAACCGTCTCGGCGCGAGCGCGCTCATGCAGGGACTCGCGGACGGCTATTTCGTCCTCCCGTACACGATCGGCAATTATCTGGCCGGCACGAAATTCGAGAAGGTGACGACGGATCATGCGGCGTTCAAGGACTCGGAGAAAGAAGTCGATGCGACAATCACGAAGCTGATGAACGTGAACGGCACGAAGACGGTGGACGAGTTCCACCGCGAGTACGGCAAGGTCATGTGGGAATATGTGGGCATGGGTCGCAACAAGGCCGGGCTCGAAAAGGCGCTGAAGGAATTGCCGAAGATCCGCGAGGCGTTCTGGAAGGACGTGAAGCTCACGGGCAACGCGAACGACATCAACACCGAGCTTGAAAAAGCGCAGCGCGTTGCGGACTTCCTCGAACTCGGCGAGCTCATGGCGCGCGACGCATTGCATCGCGAAGAGTCATGCGGCGGCCACTTCCGCGAGGAATACCAAACGGAAGAGGGAGAGGCGATGCGCAACGACGAGAAGTATGCGTATGTTGCAGCGTGGGAGTTCAAGGGCGTCGGTGCCGCGCCCGAGTTGCACAAAGAAAACCTCGTATTTGACTACGTGAAACCTTCACAACGAAGCTACAAGTAAAGGAGCAGTACAGAATGAATTTGAATCTTCAGGTATGGCGGCAGGAACGTCCCGAGACGCCGGGGAAATTGGTCACATACAAGGCCACGGATGTCTCGCCGGATATGTCGTTCTTGGAAATGTTGGATGTGGTGAACATACAGCTCGTGAAAAAAAATGAAGTGCCGATCGCGTTCGACCACGATTGCCGCGAAGGCATCTGCGGATCGTGTGGCATGATGATCAACGGAAGGGCGCACGGCCCGGGTCGCGGCATCGCGACGTGCCAGCTCCACATGCGTCATTTCAGCGACGGCGACACGATCGTGATCGAACCCTGGCGCGCGAAGGCGTTCCCGGTGTTGAAGGATCTCATGGTCGACCGCACGGCGATGGATCGCGTTATGATGGCCGGCGGATACACCTCTGCGAAGACGGGCGGCATACCGGACGGGAACACGATCCTCATTCCGAAGCCGGTCGCTGACGAAGCGTTCGATGCGGCAGCCTGCATCGGCTGCGGCGCCTGCGTCGCCTCGTGCCCGAACTCGTCGCTCATGCTGTTCGT
>JAVBYH010000108.1 GCA_030824175.1 Bacteroidota bacterium
GCGGCAGCTACCTCATGCTCTCCGAAGGCGTGGACGTGTTCACGGTGCGCACGCCGAAGCGGCTCGCCGGACGGACCATCGGCGAGGCCCGTCTGCGGGAAACGATCGGCTGCCACGTGGTCGGGATCGTGTACGACGGCACGGCGCACCTCATCACCGGACCCGGCGATGTGTTCCCCGAGTCATCGGAAATCATCCTCATCGCGGACAATGCCGCGGAATCGGCATTCCTCAAGACATACGGGCGGGAGATCTGATCCACGGCGGCGGCCTAGACGACGCGATGGCGGGCGAGAAGATAGAAGGAAACGATCCACAGAACGACGACCACCTGGAGAAACCGGTCACGGTAGACGACATCCGTCGGATTCGTGTTGCCGTCCTCGACGAACACGATCTGCATGTAGCGCAGGATGCCGACGATGACGAACAGCGACGTCATGTAGAGGTTGGTCGTTGAAAACTTCTGCTGTATGTCCGCAGACACCGTGTACAGCAGGTACGAGACGATGATCACACCTGCCATCAGCACCATCGTCGCGTTGATGAACTCGAGATTGTAATGGGAAATGTTCTTCCTCGTCTCGACCCCCGACTCGCCAAGCTTCACATCCTCCCTCCGCTTGGCGATGCCCAGGAACACGGCGAGCAGGAATGTCATGATCACGATCCACATCGACAACGGTATCCCCGTCACCACGCCCCCGGCGACGACCCTCAGCAGGAAACCGAACGAGAGGAAGACGATGTCGAGGATCGCCATCTGCTTCAGCTTGAGGGAATAGAGGATGTTGATGACGATATAGAGCGCCACGGTCACGAAGAGCGCCGTACCGATCCAGAGGCTGACGCCCAATGCGAGCACGAGCAGCACGGGCATCAGCACCCGCGCGGTGCCCATGGCGACCGCGCCGCTTGCAAGCGGCCTGTGACGCTTCTCGGGATGCCGGCGGTCCTCGTCGATGTCGATCATGTCGTTCATGACGTAGATGCCGCTTGCCGCGATGCAGAAACAAACGAAGGCTCCCGCCGAGAACATGAGCATGCCGGCGTCCCCGAACGAGAAGGAAAAAAAAACCGCGCAAAAAACAAGTAAATTTTTTATATATTGCTTGGGGCGGAGCAGGAGCAGCACGTGCGTCATGGAGTCCTTCATGATGAAATGGTCTGCATGTACATGTCAAATTAATCGTTCAAATGCAAGCGATGCCCGGCGCGCCCGGCCGGGACCATCCCATCCATTCACAGGAGCAGCACAATGTCCGGAATTCGTTGGATCCATCACGTCATGCGCACCACAGCGCTCCTTGCCCTCACGGCCGCGGCGGTTGCTGTCGCCCGGTCGGGGGATGCGCCACAATCAACACAGGAGAAAGCAATGCCCGTTCACCTCGCCGCCCGCTTTGAGCATCTCGCCGTCAACGCCCCCGAACCGAAGAAGATGGCCGAGTGGTACACGGCCAATCTCGGCTTCCGCATCGTCCGATCGAGCCCCGCACCGAACTACTCGGCGTTCATCGTCGATTCCGCAGGGCACATGATGTTCGAGATCTATCACAAGGCCGATCAGCCCATGCTCGATCCCGGCACGATCCACTACCAGGCGCTGCATTTCGCCCTGGCCGGTAACGATATTCTCGCACTCATGAACCGCCTGCTGGCCGCCGGAGCAACGATGGCGGAGGCGCCCAAGACGACCCCCTCGGGAGACAAGGTGCTCATGATGCGCGATCCGTGGGGATTGCCGCTGCAGCTCGTTCAGCGCGTCACACCGATGCTCGCATCGACCGGCCTGTATAGCGAACACGTCGCACTGAACGTACCCGATTCGCGCGCCAAGGCGAAATGGTTCGTCGAGCATCTGGGGATGGTCGTGGTGCGCGACGGCAAGGCTCCGTCGTATGGCATGTTCGTCGCCGATGCCGGCAGGAACATGATGATGGAACTCTATCAGGATGCCGAGTATCCCGCGATCGATTTCACGACGGTCAATTACAATTCGACGCATCTCGCGTTCATGGTCGGCGACATCGAGTCTGCCAAGGCCCAGCTCACCGCCGCAGGCGCGACTGTCGCGGAGGACATCCTGAAAACGCCGGGAGGCGATTTCGTGCTCATGCTGCGCGATCCGTGGGGCATGCCCCTGCAGCTCGTGAAGCGCGTCGCCTCCATGGTGAAATAAAAAAAAAGGCATGCGTGTAGGGCGAAACGGCGTTTCGCCCCGGTCGACGACCGTACGATCGTTCGGCAGGGCGAAATATCATTTCGCCCTACAGCGGTATGTTCCCGTGCTTCTTCTTCGGATTCGTCTGCTCCTTGCCTTCAAGCATCTCGAAACTGCGGATGAGCTTGCTCCGCGTCGTCGATGGTTCGATCACATCGTCGACATAGCCCCGCTGCGCCGCCATATACGGCCCGGCGAATTTTTCGGAATATTCCTCCTTCAGCTCCGCCTTCCGCTTCGCCGGATCGGCGGCCTTCGCAATCTCCCCCGAGTACAGCACCTCCACCGCGCCGTCGGGACCCATCACCGCGATCTCGGCCGTCGGCCATGCGTAATTGACGTCCCCGCGTATGTGCTTCGAGTTCATTACGCAGTACGCGCCGCCGTAGGCCTTGCGCACAATCACGGTGATCCGCGGCACGGTGCTCTCTGCGAACGCATACAGCAGCTTCGCTCCGTTGCGAATGATGCCGTTGTACTCCTGCAGCGCCCCCGGCATGAATCCGGGCACGTCCTCGAACACGAGCAGGGGAATATTGAAGGCATCGCAAAACCGGATGAACCTCGCCGCCTTGATGGACGCATTGTTGTCCAGCACGCCTGCCAGCACCTTCGGCTGGTTCGCGATCACGCCAATGGACTTGCCGTTGAGCCGTCCGAACCCGATCACGATGTTCGCCGCGAACTTGGGCATCAGTTCGAAGAAGTCGTTGTTATCCATGACCTCCCTGATGATCTCCTTCATGTCGTAGGGCCGGTTCGCGCTCTCCGGCACGATCGAGTTCAGCCGCTCGCAGTTGCGCTCGGCGGGATCCGTCGTGGGCAGCACCGGGGACCGCTCGTAATTTTTCTGCGGCAGAAAAGAGAGGAGCCGCCTGACGCCCTTGAACGTCTCCTCCTCGTTGGCGTACACGGCATGCGCCACACCGCTCTTCGTCGCATGGACGCTCGCCCCGCCCAGCTGCTCGGCCGAAATTTCTTCCTGTGTCACCTGCTTCAGTACCTTGGGTCCGGTGAGGAACATGTACGAGATGTCTTCAGTCATGAACACGAAGTCCATGATGGCCGGCGAGTACACGGCCCCTCCCGCGCACGGTCCGAGCACGAGCGAGATCTGCGGGATCACGCCCGAATAGAGGACGTTCCTGAGGAATATCTCGGCATACCCGGCGAGCGACACGACGCCTTCCTGGATGCGCGCACCGCCCGAATCGTTGATGCCGATGAGCGGCGCGCCGACCTTCGCGGCCATGTCCATGATCTTGATGATCTTCTCCGCATGCGCCATCGAGAGGGACCCGCCGAAGATCGTGAAGTCCTGGGCGAAGATGAACACAAGCCGGCCGTGGATCGTACCGTGCCCCGTGATGACACCGTCGGTGAGCGGCCGGTTCTTGTCCATGTCGAAATCGGTGCATTGATGCGTCACGAAGGCGTCGAATTCCTCGAAGCTGTCCCTGTCCAGGAGCTTCAACACGCGCTCACGCGCGGTGAATTTTCCCCGTTCGTGCTGGCTTTGTATGCGCTTCCTCCCGCCGGCGAGCTTGACGCGTTCCTTGAGTTCGAACAGGCGATTGAGCCGATTATCAGGTGGCATGGGTGTACTCCGCGAGCAGTGATTGGATATAGTGGTGTCGAGTACCGCTCCGCGCTACCGCATTTCGTTCTCAGCCGCTGACGCGATCGACGCAAGCGCCCGTGACGCCGCCGTGGCCGCCCTGACGTTCGGACCGATGGAGCGAAGGGCGTCGATCACGGCGAGTATATCCTCGGTGAGCAGTCCATCCCGCTCGAACGCGTGAAGCACGTGATGCGCTCCCTGGCGGACGAACGGCGATTCGAAGTTCTGTTCAAGCCGTTCAAGAAGCGGCACGATGGAAGCCGATTTCAGCGCGATGAGCGCCTCCGCGGCCAGCCATTGCACCGCCATGCTGTCGTCGTCGAGGGCATCGGCGAGCACCCAGGCCGTCGACGGATCCTTGATGCGGCGGAGCGCCTTGCAGGCTTCCCACCGCACGATGTCGTCGTCGTCGTCGAGGAGTTCAATGAGGAACGGTACCGAGGGCTTCCCGATCGTCACGAGAGTTTCCCGCGCATGAAGACGGCGGG
>JAVBYH010000228.1 GCA_030824175.1 Bacteroidota bacterium
CGGCGGCATCCCAGTGTGCGGTCGCCGCGTTCTGCACCCAGCGCAGGTAGACGACGTTATTCACATGGTCGAAAATGTCGATGTCTTCGGGCAGGACTGCTATGCGAAGATCGAAGCGTTCAGTGGCGGGATTAAAAGTCATAGAGTATTTTCGCATCATCACAGGAACCGGGGTTATGCTTCTTAGTTTCCAACTTTTTTCGTATCATAAATGATACACGATATTCATACGGACGCCGGGGCGTTCCGTTGACGAGGGATCTCAATGCAGGAACGAGTACAAACACCAATCAACATCTCACAGCGGCCGATCGTCCGATGGACGCTCATGTTTGCAGGGACCGTCCTTGTCGGCATCGGCATCCTCGGGATTTTCCTGCCGCTGCTGCCGACCACCGTCTTTTTTCTGATGGCGGCATGGTGCTACGCGCGCAGCTCGCAGCGGTTCTACGATTGGCTTCACACCAATAAATACTTCGGCACATACCTCAAGAATTACCGCGACCGGAAAGGGATCACCCTCTCCTCCAAAATTTCCACGCTCGTCATCCTCTGGTGCGGCATCGCGTATTCGGTGTTCGCCACGGATGCCATCGCAATCTATGCAGTGCTCGCCGCCGTAGCGATCGGCGTCAGCATCCACATCCTCAGGCTTCCGACACACAGACCATAAGCGAACGAAAAAAACTGCAGGTATTGGTGCAGCTTAAAAGAGAGGCCGCATCCCGAGCTGCGTCACCTGTGTGTGCATCTCCTCTTCGGTGGGCGGAACGGAAAACTTGTCCGCCGCGTCGAGCACAAGGGGCAGCAAATGTACATCGCCGACGGAGTTGAGGAACACACCCGGGCGACCGAGCACCCAATGTACCGCACGGGCGATCGCCTCCGGATCTTCCAACGGCTTTTACCACGTGGCACGCGTCCGGGGCCGGTCGCCCCAGGGCGTATGGACGAGCGACTTGATGGTCTGCACCGCCACATTCCTGCTGTTGCAGACGGTGAGCAGCGCCTCGCACGCCGCACGGTATTCGGCGTTCTGCATCATCACATAACTGTAGGGAAGGAGCACCGAATCGAAGTCGAAGCGCTCGAGGGCGTGCGCGTGCATCGTCGGAATGCTCCATCCATGTCCGGTGACGCCGATGAATCGCACCAGGCCATGATCCCTCGCCTCAATGGCGGCCTCCGACACTCCGCCGGGACCGAGGGCCGTTTCCCACTCGCCGGGATCTGCGAGGTTATGCAGCTGCAGCAGATCGACGTGGTCCACGCGGAGCCGTTCCAATGACCGGTGGAGTTCCACGCGCGCTTTCGCCGCCGTTCGTTCGCCGGTCTTCGTGGCAAGGAAGAACGGGCGGCCGTGGCGGCCGATCCAATTCCCGATCCTCACTTCCGCGTCGCCGTAGCTCGCCGCCGCATCGATATGGTTCACGCCGTACGACACGGCCAGCTCGATCGCCGCGTCCGTTTCAGCCTGCGTCGTCTGTCCGAATGCGGCGGCGCCGAGGATCACTCGAGAACTCGTGTGGCCGGTCCGGCCGAATGTGTGTGTGGAGATCATGCTATGCTCGCTGGTGCGAAATTCCGCTCTTGGGCGGCGGTGCACACGAAATGTAAGGCAAATCATCCGGATATCAAATGCAATTTTGACCCGCCGCGTTATTTTACGACGATCATTTTCCGGACGGCGGCATGCCCGCCGTGCATGAGCCGGTAAAAATAGATGCCGCTCGAGGTGCGGGATGCATCGAACGCAGCGGTGTATTTTCCGGCGGCGTGCGGGCCACGGGCGAGCGTGGCAACCACGCGTCCGAGCAGATCGAAGACGACGACCTCGGCGTGTCCCGCCGACGGGATCTCGTAGGAGATCGTCGTCCGCGGATTGAACGGGTTCGGAAAATTCTGCCGGAGCCCGAACGTGTATGGCACATGCGGTTCCGGGTCGACCTCGGTCGGCTGTCCGCCGTGCCAGTCTCCGATGGAGAATGCGGGGACGAGTGTCAGCTCGCTTGCATTGCCGGAGGCGTCCGCAACGCGCACGCTCAGATCGTAGGCCGTTGTATCCTCGGCCGAGGCCGGGGACAGGTCCGCAGAAAACACCGTTCCGAGTTTATTCACTTCGGCGCCGAGAACGGTCACCGCCGCCTTTCGCCACGGCCCTCCCCCGAACCGCCGGAACATCACGATCGTCGATTCAGGAACCGGCAATTGCATCGGAGCCGCATACACTTTCGAGGAGAACTGCAGTGTCAACCGTCCCTTGTAGGGAACATTGTCCGTTATCATGCCCCCGGCATCGGAGAGTGTCAGCGTCGTGAAGACGGGAGGATCGGGCACCGACTTCGACAGGTCCACGGTGTTGCGCAGCGAGAGCGTGCCCCGCACTCCGCCGAGAAAATAATTCCGCGCCTCGTACGCGACCTCATATCGTTCGGCCGGCACGGCAAGCGGTGTCCGGTCGTCCGTCAGCCTCCCCTCCCGAAGCAGCGTGCCCGCCGCGTTTCTGATCGAATACGTCGCCGAGAGGCCGTCCGTGTAACGGGTTTCCTGCGCCGGCCCCCTGAACCGCGGATCGAATTGGATGGACGGACCGACGGAGTTATTGTACGACAGGTTCAGGACATGCACGGGCCCCATGCCGATCGGCAGCGTTCCCCCAGGCGGCGACATGTGCGATGCAAGCGACCGCGTGGAAGGGAATCCCGCGAGTACACTGTCGTTCACGATCGAAAAGTATGATGTCGAGAGATCGGCGTAGTTCGCAGAGAGGTCCGAATAGTTCACGTGAAATTTCACCGAGGACCAGAACGAGGGATCCACCGGCTTCATCATATACAGATCGACCGTCGCGATGCCGTTCGTCACGTCGACCGCCTCTCCGGTGATCGACAGCTGGTCGTATAATTCCCGGCCCTCGGATGCATTGATGGAGATGATCTCGGGATAGAGCATCGCCCGTGTGATCCCCGGGGGGAAACGGAAGCGGAGCGTCTGCTTCACGTATGCCGACGCACTGTTCGTGAGCCTCACATCGGCGGAGATTCCCGCGAAGGAAGGATAGTTCGGGAGGAAGAGTGTGTTTGCACCGGCGAGATCGGCGGCGGCATCGATGCCGTGGAACCTAAAATTGGGCGAGGAGTCGGTGATGCTTACCGATCGTTGACCGGGGGCTAACGCAATATAGAGCCAGTATGCTTCGGGGAGGTCCGCCCGGAGGAACCGGATGCTGCGGCCGTCCCCGGGGAACGCCCCGCCGGTGTTGTCGACGGCGTCGAACGTGACCGTATGCGCCGGGGCGGAGGACGAGAGCATAACGTCCGAAGCGCCCGCATGGGTCACGCCCTCTTTCGTGACGAGCGTCTGTGTCGAGGGATAATAGACGAGAAAGTTATAGACTCCGGGGAAAGCGCCGATGATGCGGGCATGCGTCGGGTCGTTCCATACAATTTTCGAATCGTATTGTCCATACGTCCGCGTGATCGCATACTCATTCCCCCAGCCGATGAACCGCGGATCCGGCTCCGCGAACGTGAGCGTCATCAGCGTCGCCCGGACGAACGCCCACGGCACACGCAGCGTGTCTGCCGTGCCTGCAATGGAAGCCTCGCCGTCGAGCACGCGGATGTCGTCATCGGCCGCGGTCACCACGGCGTTGGTCACGGAGACGGTCACGATCACCTCCTTCGACTCGCCCGGCGGGAGGGAGAACGTCTGAGGCTGCGCCTCGAGCCTGATGCCCTGCACATTCCCTGTAAAGGTGGCTGCGTAGGTTTGTGCAACGGCAGATCGGTTTGAGACGTGAAGCGTGTCGGCCGTCGTCCACACCGGCTGCGACGGATCGTCGACGCCGAACTGGAGCGATGCGGGATGAGTGAATGTCCGCCGCCCGAATGCGCGGTATGCGTCCGCCCTTCCGGCACCCTGCTGCATGACGGGCAATCCGAGATCGTGGGACGATGAGACGAGCGCCGATTTGATCTCGTGCGGTGTGAGACCTCGATCCGCCGCCTTCAGCAATACGGCAATGCCGGCGACCATGGGGGTCGCCATCGACGTACCGCTTTTTACGGCGTGGCCTCCGCCGGGGGCAAGCGACTTAATCTCATGACCGGGGGCGAGAAGGTCGGGTTTGATCCCGAACGAGCGAGCAGCGGGTCCCTTCGACGAAAACTCGGTGAGACGGTCCAGTTTGTCCACCGCGCCGACGGTGATGGCCAGGCGCGAAGTGCCGGGGCTCGCGATCGTTTCCATCGCGGTAAAATAATAATTCCCCTCCTTCCCCTGCATCGGCGAATACCGGCCGTTGTTTCCGGCCGCGATGCAGAATG
>JAVBYH010000119.1 GCA_030824175.1 Bacteroidota bacterium
GATGTATGTGAAGTCGACGTCCTTTCCGAGCTTCGCCCGGAGCTTGATCTGCGGATACGATGGCGCCTTCGACGAGAGGATGATGTTCCCGTGTTCTCCGGCACCCCACACGTTCGGCATTTTTTCAACCGAGAAGCGGAGGAACGACACATCCACCGTCACCTGCGCGTCGATATCGTCGTATTCTATGAAGTCCGGTCCGCTCCGGGAAAGAATGTGGCTCCTGCCCCGCGAACCCGGCTTCAGCGCGGAGATGTTCGATCCCTGCTCCTTGTTGTCCCTGAAGTAGAGATACATGCCCGAAAACGTGCCCGCATACCCGTACGCCATGATGCCGTTCGAACGTGTGCGCGTAAGGGTGCCGTCCGGATGCCCCTGATACGAGTACCCTCCGGCAAGATCGATGTTGAATGCGGCTGGTGCGGAACGATAGCGATAGAGATGCCATCGCTCCGCAAGCTGCGACGCGCTGTCCGTGACAGGCTTCGACTCGAGAAAAAATTCCTCCCGATAAAAATCCAACTGCTCCCGTTCCACTGACGTTAGCCGTTCCCGGTTCTGCTGCACGGCATGAAGAAATCCGGCGATGTCTCCGCGCGTGATCGGCTTCACCGCGTCCCGGTATCCGGTGATGATATGCCTGGCCTCCATCCGCTTCAAATAGTCGTACGCGTCGTGCGACGGGTCGAGGTAGACGGATTGAGCCGGTGCCAGCCGCAGCACGAACAGCACTGCGGCGCAGACTGCGATTCGTTTATTCATGGGGCGGTCCCGGCAGTTCGATGTCTGCTGGTTTTGAAAAATGCGACGCAGCCACAGAGAGCGTGAGAACGCCGACGATCACGCAGAGCGACGCAACGGTGGAAATATGAAACACGTCCATGAGCACCATCTTCACCCCGACGAAGCTCAGCACGACTCCGATCCCGTATTTGATGTAGACGAATATGCGTTTCAGTTCGACAAGGACGAAATAGAGCGATCGGAGGCCAAGTACGGCCATGATGTTCGAGCTGAAGACGATGAACGGGTTTGTCGTGATCGCGAAGATGGCGGGAATTGAATCCACGGCGAAGGCAAGGTCGGTTGTTTCGATGACGAGGAGCACAAGCAGCATCGGCGTGGCATGGAGCTGTGTTCCGACTTTCATGAAAAATTTTTCGCCGTGATACGCGTCGGAGACCGGAATGACCTTGCGTGCGAGCCTGATGATCCAGTTGTTGGCAAGATCGATTTCCTGCTCCTCGCCGAACACGATGTGCAGTCCGGAGTAGACGAGGAACGCCCCGAAGAGATACATGATCCAGTGGAATTCCGTCACGAGCGACGTGCCGACGAAGATGAGCACGCCGCGCAGCACGATGACGCCGATGATCCCGTAGTTGAGCACACGCCGCTGGGCGTGAAGCGGCACGGCGAACATCGAGAACAGAATGAGGAAGACGAAGAGGTTGTCGACACTCAGTGATTTTTCGATCACATATCCCGTGAAGAACTGGAGGGCGACCTCCTGTCCTTCCACCACCCACAACACGGCGTTAAGAGCGAGGGATAACGATATCCAGAATATACTCCAATAGATCGCCTTGCGTAGGCCCATGAGGAAGAAAGAGAAATGAAAAAAGTGCGCCTTGGCACGGCGCTTCATATCAAAATACGAATATTTCGAGAGAATGGAAAGGATGAATCATTCCGCGCACGCACGATCGGCGCGGAGCGCTGCGGCTCCAATGTCAGTATTTATAGGCCTCGCGCTGGTGAAAGACCGGGAAGAACGGGGATGAGCGGGTGAAATAGACCGAGCGCTGCGTGAAGGGATACCGGAGCGGTGCGGATTCGCCGTCGTAATATTTTATGCCCACCATTCCCTGGAGGTTCACGAACGAGAAGAGGATCGGAAAGATCGTACGGTATTTCGATGAATCGACGTCGTACCGCACTTCAAGCGACTTCCCTTCCGCGGGCGCGAAGGCGATCGTCGCCGAATCGGCGATGCCGCCGGTGAGCACCGCCTCGTACGTGTAGGTAGCGCTATTCCCTTTAAGGATGTTCAGCACGCTCCCGTAGAGATACCTCGGGCTGATGTCCGAAATGTATTCCGCCTTCTCCGATTGTTTCGCCGTATAGGCTCCGTAGTCGGTCGACACCATGCCGATGCCGGAGGCGCAATGGACGAGTCCGCCGATTGACGTGAACACCTCGTGAGGCTGGTCCGTCTCGAGGCGCGTTCCCGCCTCGTCGATCGGAATAAGGCGAAGCGGATGCCTTGCCTCATCCTTCCGCAGCGTGAGTTGGACGAGCCCTGCGGTCTGGACGCTTTCGCGCACGACATAGTGCGAGGGGTAGAATTTCGAAATGATGTCGTATGTTCCCGCAGGCACGACGAGGCAGAGGTTGCCGCTCTTCGGCGCGCCCGCATACACGGAGGTTTTCCGGTTGTGCACGATCACATTGAGCGGCGTTTCGCTGAAGTTCAGCTGCAGCATCGTGCCTTTAAAGAAGGCGAAGGGGATTGTCACCGTGTCGCGCGCCGACCGGAGGATGATCGACCCGGCATACCCGTCGTTCAGCGTCATGTTGTCCGCCAGCTCCGCGTTGGCTGCACGTATCTCCGCTACGACGGCTGCGCCCTGGAACGGCTGGACGGTGACGGACGGCGGTGTGAACACTGTCGTGACACCGGGCGAAGAGCAGACAGATGAAAAGGAATACGTTGCCGGTGTCGACGAAGTATTTGCGACATAGACCGTCTCGCGGCGTGTCCAGGCCGCGGCGTTCGCCGTATTGAACCCGAGGCTCATCGATGCGGGGAACGCGATCGTCTGCATCCGTACGGCCTTCAACGGATCGACACAGCCGCTGCCGGCGGCAAACAACGGGTACGACGGGAGGCGCCGCGCACTTTCGATGATCGCACAGCGTATCCGGTCCGCGCTCCACGACGGATACAGCTCGGCGAGCACCGCCGCGAGTCCGGCCACATACGGCGTCGACATGGATGTTCCGCTCATGATCGCATAGCCGCCGCCGGGTTTTGCGGACGAGATATTCACTCCGGGAGCGACGACATCCGGCTTCAGGCCGAAATTCTTCTGTGTCGGCCCCTTCGAACTAAAGGAGGCGATCATATTCTTCGCATCGACCGCACCGACAGTGAGGGCGCGGCGCGCCGCGCCCGGCGTGCCGATCGTGCCGGACCCGCCGTCGTTACCCGCCGCAGCAACAACAACGATACCCATCGCCGCGGCGTAGTCCACCGCCTGCGAAAGATCGTCGTCGGGATCGCCGTTCGGGGCGCCGAGACTGAGGTTGATCACCGTCACGCCGTCCTGTATCGCGCGCTCAACCGCGGCGATGACGTCTCCGGCGAAACCGTCGCCGTTCGCGTTCAGCACCTTGTACGCGTAGAGCGATGCATCCGCCGCCATGCCCGACAGCTCCGCCGATCGTCCGGCGATGATCCCCGCAACATGCGTCCCGTGCCCGTCGTCATCCATCGGATCGGCGTCGTTGTTCACGAAATCATACCCGCCGCATACTTTGTATGCCGGCCCGAGTCCGCCGCCGAGCGCCTCATGCATGTAATCGATCCCGGTATCAATGACGCCGACTTTGATTCCCTTTCCCGTCGCGACGCCAAGGAGCGGAGACGCGGACGGTGCGGCGACCGGCGCGGCGGCGGCGAACGCCTTCACCTTCATGTCTTCCGTAACGCCGGTGACGCCGGGCAGCTGAATGAGCTCGGATACATTTTTCCGCTGCGTCTGTACGCAGAAGCCGTTGATGAGGATCGAAAATTCGCGGAGCGTGCGGACGGCAGCGGGCATGCCGTCGATACGGCGACTGACCTCGGAACGGCGCGCCGCCGCGTCCGCCTGCCCGGTCTTATATAACGACTGGGACAGACGCTGCGAAGAAGGCCCGACATGAACGAGATACCGCACGGTCTCGGTCTCGTCTCCGACAGGTGCCGGTACGGCCTCGCCGTTTCCAACGGCATACACGGCATGAATCGCGGAAGCCGCTGTGGACACCGCCTCGGCGGTTCGCACTGCGGCCTGCTGAGCGACAATCACGCGCGCACAGCACAGCACGGCCAGAAGCATGTACGGGAGCCTGCTCGTCATTTCAAGAGTACCATTTTTTTCATGTTCACATTCACTCCGCCCGAGCGGTCGATCGCCGTGAGACGGTAAAAATATGTTCCGCTTGAAATCGTGGTGTTGTGGAAATCCACCGTGTGCCTGCCGGCCGCCACGTCGCCCTGTACAAGCGCCGCTACTTCCCTGCCCAGTACATCGTACACGATCACCGACACCGTCG
>JAVBYH010000190.1 GCA_030824175.1 Bacteroidota bacterium
TCGTGCCGACGAGCACCACCGTGACGCCGGGGATGGGGCTGTTGTTCTTGTCGGTGATCGTGCCGGTGAGTTTGCCGCGCGTGTCGGCCGAGGCAGGCGAGAGAACGATGAGGCTCGCGAGCGCGCAGAGCAGCGCCCGGGAGACCGCGTGTGTGAGACGGTGAGAACGGTTCATGACGATGTGTCCGATGAGGAACAATTTTTAATGGAATTACCAGTGTTACCATGGAGGGGCGTATTGCATACGCCCCTCCACGGAAGAACAGACGGTGTCATTATTTCACGAGCGTCATCTTCGCGAACGGCGTCGAGTACGCGCGATGCGCGGCCGATCCCGTCATGCGGAGCTGATAGAAATACACGCCCGAGCTCAGGCCCGACGCGTTGTACTGGAATGCATGTTCGCCCGCGCCGAACGAACCGACATTCACGTTCGCGACACTGCGGCCGAGCATATCGTACACCGTGAGCGCAACCGTACCCGCTTCCGGCATCGCAAAGCGAACGGAAGTGGACGGGTTGAACGGATTGGGATAATTGCCGAGCAGCGAGAATTCCGTCGCCATGCCGGTCGCGTCATTCCTCCCGACGGATGTGAGCACTGCAGCCGGATCCATGTAGCAGAAGGCCGGCCCGTCGGAGCCCACGTTCTCGCGGAACCACCACGTACGTGTGCCGTAGCTGTTCGTGGCGTTCACAAACGAATCGCCGTCGAGCAGGTCGAGGCCGAGGAAGGCGATGCCGTCGCCGCGGCCGGCCGGATAGCCGAGCTGCGTAAGCGTCAGCGCCATTTCAATCTGGTATCCCGCATCGGCCTTCACACCAATTGTATCGACGACTGTTCCCGCATTCAAGCCGAGCACGACGCGGGCTCCCTTGAGCGAATCGCGGAGCGTCGGGAAATATCCCTGCAGACGCGTCGCATTGTCTTTCGCCGAATCGACCTGCACGGTGAGTTCGCGCGTCACGGGGTAATGGTCGTTCTCCTCGATCTTGGCCCTGTCGACGATCGTGAGGATCACGCCGTCCCAGCGGTCGAACGAGTTGCTGAACTGGACGATCCTGTCGCGCACGTCGATGCCGACATAGAGCGTGTCGGCCTTGAAGAACATCTTCACCGTCGCATCCGCCGGATCGACGATATTCGCCTTGCCGCCGTTCACCTCCGGCTGGTACTGTCCGCTGCGGAAGGGACCGGTGCTCGGATAGGAGTTGCGCACCGTGTCGTTGCCCCATGTGATGTCGAATCCTTTTACCGCTTTCCACACGTCGTCGGTCAATTTTCCATCGATGGCGGGCGAGGCGAAATTCTTTCCGTCGGCGATCGTTACTTCGGGTTTGATCGTCGGCACCGCGCCGGAGGAGATCGTCACGTCGGGGCGGGTATGAATGCGAAGGTGATTCTTCTCCGCCACGTTCGCCCACGGACCCTGGATCCAGACGCGGCTGAATGTCACCCAGTCCTGCACGGGGAAATACCAGTCGACGTCGCGGATGGCCATGTTGAACATGATGATGTCGCCGGGCGTGCTTCCCGTAGCGTATCCGAGCGAATCGAGATTAACGCGCATTTCAACGGTGTAGCTCGTATCGGCCTTCGCGTCGTCGTTTGTCGTGCCTTTCACCGTTGTGGCGGTTTCGTACCGCAGTTTCGAGTAGCGGTCCTTCGGGCCCGTTGCCGGGAGCGCGCCGACCGTCGTGACGTTTGTTTCCGCGTTCATCCATGTGGCGCGGATCCACCCCCACAGAAATTCGGTCGACGGCGAGGGCCGCACGTCGGGTTTGCTCTTGTCGCGCACGTTGAAGATGATGGCGTCGGCCGCGCCGAAGTTGTCGCCCGAGGTGAGATTGGCCCCGCCGATGGAACTGTCCTGAACCGTGACGCCGAGGTACAGTTGATTGTCGGACACGAGGAACTTCACCCACGCCTTCACCGGATCCTTGATCACGCCCGTCTCGGCAGTATAGCCGCTGCCGGGAATCCCGCCGGCTTTGCCGTACTCCACGTAGAGCGACTCCGCCTTGCTCCACGCCGCCTCCGTCATCTTCCCGTCGACCGTCAGCGAACCCGCTGGCGCCGAGCGCGCCCAGATCGCATCGGTCCGTTTCGGCTGCGCCTGCAGGACCGTGGCCGCGGTGAGAACGACGGCAAGCATGCGAAAACACTGTCGTTGTGTATATGTCATAACACGTTCTCCTGTAAAAAGCAGCGGGCCGATGCGATCGCGCGCACCGGCCCGCCGGATATGATTACTTCACCAGCATCAGTTTTTTCGTGTTCGTGTATGTCTTCCGTTCGCCCGTAAGCGATGTGGACGTCATGCGGTACATGTACATGCCGCTCGCCATATTCTGGGCATTGAACGGCACGGAGAAATATCCCGCCGCGTAATTACCGTTGGCGATCGTCGCAACTTCCCTGCCGACGATGTCGAACACAACGATCTTCACGATGCTCGCCTGCGGAACGCTGAACCGGATCGTCGTCGACGGATTGAACGGGTTCGGATAATTCTGCGACAGCGAATACACGGTCGGAATCACTTCCTGTCCGTTCACGCCGGTGATCGTCTGCAGTTTTATCGTTTTGAAGGCGCTTCCCCACTCGCTACCCCACCACGATTTATAAAACGTGCCGCGCGCGGAATCCCATGCTGCCATCGGATGTTGATAGCCATCCGGATCGAACACGTTCATGGCCACCTGGAGCGATTTAACACTATTGTCGAAGCCGAGCGATGAGAGCTTGATTTGCAGCTCAGCCGAGTAGCCGTTGTCGGCCGCAGACGTGTCGTTCACCTTCGAACCCACGCCGAGGGAGCCTGCACCAGCGCCCGAATTCAACACGTTTTCTTCATAGCGGATCGTATCGTTCGGATGCTGATAGTACAATTTGTATTCCTTCGTCACACCCGCCGAGTTCTTGATCATCAGGAAGATACCGTCGCCTTCCCAATCGAACTTGCAGATGGACTTGTCGTTCGAAGTGATGCCGACATAGAGGTTCAATCCTTTCTGAATGAACTTCACGCGGGCATAGCTCGTGTCCTTATACGGC
The DNA here is from genome assembly GCA_030824175.1 of Bacteroidota bacterium. Classification (GTDB taxonomy): domain Bacteria; phylum Bacteroidota; class Ignavibacteria; order UBA10030; family UBA8401; genus CAISDA01. The sequence goes on from JAVBYH010000190.1 coordinate 3,059, forward strand.
AGATGGTACATCACGCCGTTCACATCGAACGACGCCTTCACATCCACGCCGGCGGTGACGGTTTTTTCACTGCCCGTCTTCACCGCGGTCGAAGGACCGAATACGAGCGCCGGAGCCGACGCCCATTCGGGTTCGGTCAATTTACCATCGAGCGTGACTGACGAGGCTACAACAGTCGAGATGGAATCGGGATTGTCGAATTCCTTTGTGAGCTTTAATGTTCGGTACGTGCCGCCCCACTCACTGCCCCACCACGATTTGTAGTACGTGCCGCGGGCCGTATCGTTCGGCATCATACCGAAAGGCCACGACAATGAAGCGTCCCGCTGGTAGCCGTCCGGATCCCAGATGTTCATCAAGACCTGGAGTGAAGTGGTGCTGGCATCGAACCCGAGCGAGGGAAGCTTCAGGCGCAATTCCGCCGTGTAGCCGTTATCGACATTCGTCGTGTCGTTCACCGTCGAGCCGGTTGGCAGATACCCGACTCCTTGGCCGGAGTTCAATATGCCCTCTTCATAGCGCATCGTCTTTGCCGAACTGTCGAAGTTCTGATAGTGTAGTATGTATTCCTTATCCACACCGAGCGAGTTCTTTATCTTCATGAAAAGACCATCGCCTTCCCAATCGAATTTACAGATCGATTTGTCATTCGAGGAGAGGCCGATGAACAGGTCCGTTCCCTTGCGCAGGAACTTCACGCGCGTCACGGAACTGTCCTTGTTTGGAATCGAATATTTCACCCCCCACGATTCGAACGACGACTTCACATCGACGCCGTCTGTGACGGTGAATTCGCCCCCCGTTTTTTTCGTGAAAGCGCCGTTGCCGAACACGAGCGTCGGTGCGCCTGCCCAGTCCGCCTCGTCGAGTTTGCCGTCCACCGTGATCGTGGTGAGGGTATTCTTTACGGTGAGTTCCTGCGGATCGTCGAACGTCACGATTTCTTTCGTGAAATTCACCGCACGGAATTCACTGCCCCATTCACTGCCCCACCATGATTTATAGTATGAGCCGCGAGCACTGTCCCACGGGTTCATCGGATGCTGGAGGCCGTCCGGATCGAAGATGTTCATTGCGATCTCTATGCCCGTTAGATTCGCATCGAATCCGAGCGATGAAAGCTTCACGCGAAGTTCAGCGGAATAACCGTTGTCCGCTGTCAATGTATCATTCACTTTTGATCCGGCATTGAGGTATCCCGCCCCGGCGCCTGAGTTCAGCACCGATTCCTCGTACTGGATTGTATCGTTCGCGTTCGGATAAA
>JAVBYH010000235.1 GCA_030824175.1 Bacteroidota bacterium
GTCCCGCTCGCTTCGCGACGTGGAGTGGCTCGGCGGCGATTCGCTCTTCTCGTTCGTGCAGACGGATCCGGCCACCAAGTCCTTCGGACTCTTTCTCTACTCGACCGCAGCCGGAGAGAAGCGCCTGCTCGTCAGTTCCGCCTCGCTCACCATCAACGGCATCGCCGCTCCCGTGGGACTCTCGTCGTATGTGTGGTCTCCCGACGGCCGTTCCATTCTGTTCATCGGCACGCCGCCGAAGGGACGCTTCCTATCGCGTCACTCGCCGGCCGGAAATTATTTCCTCTACGACACCGCCTCGCATGCGCTGCGACAGCTCACGTATGTCGCGGACGCTCAATACAACCATAAATTTTCCCCCGACGGAAAGAAGCTCGGATTCGTCCGCGGCAATAATATTTTGGTGCTCGACATCGCCACGGGGAAGGAGACGCAGATCACGAAGGACGGGTCGGATGTGATCCTGAACGGCAAATCGGACTGGGCGTACGAGGAGGAACTCGGCTTCAGCGATGCCTGGATGTGGTCGGCCGACGGCAAACAGATCGCCTTCTGGCGCTTCGATATTGCAGCGATCCCGACATACTCGCTCACCGAATGGGATTCCGAGCATACAACGTTCACCCCCATGAAGTATCCCCACGCCGGCGATCCTCTGCCGATCGTTCAGGTGGGCGTCGTCACGCTCTCGACGGGGAAGACCGTGTGGATCGAGACCGGCAGCACTGCCGATCAATACATCCCCCGCCTGCAGTGGACACCCGATCCCGCCACATTGGCCATGCAGCGCCTTAACCGCCAGCAGAACAAGCTCGAACTGCTCTACGCCGATGCAGCCACGGGCCGCACGCGGCCCGTGCTCACCGAAACGAGCGAGCAGTGGGTCGACCTTCGCGAGGACCTGACATTTTTACGGAACGGCGATTTCATCTGGAGCTCGGACCGCGACGGCTACATGCACTTCTACCTCTACAAAAAAGACGGAACGCTCATCCGTCAGATCACGAAGGGGGCGTGGGAGGTCGACAAATATTACGGCATGAATGAAGCCGTCGGCACGCTCTTCTATTCGTCCTGCGAAACGACGCCGAGCGACAGGAACATCTACTCCATCGGCCTCGACGGGACGGGGAAGAAGCGCCTGACACCCGAAGACGGAACGCACGACGCCAGGTTCTCGAACGGCCGCCGATGGTTCATCGACACATACTCGACCGCAGCGCAGCCCGCGAAGATCAGGCTCATCGATGCGAAGAAGGGAACGATGTCGGTGCTCGAAAACAATTCGGTCGCCGCACTCGAAGAATATGCGCTCGGCACGACCCGTTTCTTCACCGTACGCACAAGCGACAGCCTCGAACTGAATGCCTCGCTGCTCGTGCCGGACGACTTCGATCCCGCAAAGAAATATCCCGTGCTCATCTACACGTACGGCGGTCCCGGCTCGCAGGTCGTCGTGAACAAGTGGGGCGGCTCGAACGAGCTCTGGCATGCGATGCTCGCATCGAAAGGAGTTCTCGTCTTCAAGATCGACAACCGCGGCACCGGCGCCAGGGGGGCGGCATTCATGAAATGCGTCTACAAGAACCTCGGCAAGTGGGAAGTGCACGACCATATCGAGGGTGCGAAATATCTCGCGACGCTGCCGTACGTCGACAAGGCGCGGATCGGCATCTGGGGGTGGAGCTATGGCGGATACACATCGACGATGTCGATATTGAACGGGGCGGAGTATTTCAAGACGGCCATCGCCGTCGCCCCGGTGACGAACTGGCGCTACTACGACGCTCCCTACACGGAACGCTTCATGAACACGCCCGAGTTCAATGCCGCGGGATACGCCAACGGGTCTGCGCTCTCGATCGCCGAAAAGCTGCGCGGGAAGTTCCTCCTCATTCACGGCACCAGAGACGACAACGTGCATTTCCAAAACACCGTCAATCTCGTGAAGGCCCTGCAGCAGGCCAACAGGCAATTCTCGACGATGTTCTATCCCGAAAAGAACCACAGCATCCTGGGAAAAGAGACACGGCTGCACCTGTTCACGCTGATGACGAATTTCATTCAGGATACTCTTTAATCCGTCTGCGGAGATACCCGTATGCTCTACCATGAAAAACTCGAATATAGCCAGATCCATCCGCTCAAACTGGGTGTCGATATCGGATGCACGTTCATCGCGCTCTTCTTCGTCTGGGAGCACGACTGGGTCAAGGGCGCCATCACCGCATTCATCCCGTCGATGCTCATGTCGATGTACGTCATCAAATACGCGGACCTCGAACCGCTGAAGAAGTCGCGGCTCGGACACTACATCCACGGCTATATGACGAAACAGATCGAGTGGACGCGCACGGCAGGTCTCCTTATCGCAGCCGGCGGGGCGTGGATGAACGATGTGAGCGTGCTCGGCATCGGGCTTATCGTCATTCTCGCGACATGGCTGGCCGGATTGTTCATGCCGAAAAAATCCTGAGCCGACCGATGTTTCATCTCTGATGAGATTTCTTTAGATTACAAGGACAATGAACCATCTGTCCAGTAGTGAAAGTTTGTGTGCATGACGCCCCGTAAAAAAGCAGAACTCTTTTTATTCTCGACCACATTCATCTGGGGAAGCACGTTCGTCGTCGCGAAGATCGGTTTCGCCGACATTTCACCGTTTGTGTTCATCACCGTACGGTACCTCCTCGCGGCCGCCCTGTTCGGCATCGTCTTCCTGAAGCAGCTTCGCGGCATCCCCCGCTCCACGTGGAAGCGGGGAACGATCCTGGGGGGGCTCATCGGCGTCGGCCTGCTGCTGCAGAATCTCGGACTCTCGACGACGACGGCTTCGAATGCCGGATTCATCACCGGCATGATGGTGATCTTTACGCCTCTCGCGCAGATCCTGTTCCTTAAAAAGAAGCCGAAGCTCGGCAATTTTATCGGCATCGTCATCGTGTCCGTCGGCCTCTATCTGCTCACCACGCCGGGGGGCGCGGGGATCAATACAGGCGACCTGTTCGTGCTCGTCTCCTCCGTGCTCTTCGGCATCTACATCGTGTTCCTCGATGTGTACACGAAGGAGGAGGATTTTCTCAAGGTGGGATTCGTGCAGATCCTCGTCGTCGCCGTCGTGAGCATGCTCTTCCTGCCGTTCGAGGAGGTGCGCGTCAACATCACGCCCGTGTCCGCTGCGATCCTCATCTACATGGCATTCGGCGTGACGGTCTTCACGACATACATACAGAACCGCTACCAGAGGGATACGACGCCCACAAACGCCGTGATCATCTTTTCGGTCGAGCCGGTGATCGGCGCCACACTCGCCTACGTCGTGCTCAACGAGATGATGGGATGGAGCGGCATCGTCGGAGGTGCGCTTATCGTCGGCGGCATCCTCGTGTCCGAATTTTCGGAGGACATTGCGCGGATGCTGCCGTGGACTGCACAAACTGCCGGAGAGGAACAGTAACGCTATGGAAGCTCGTGCCGTGTGCAGGGTGAACGGATTGGTGCAGGGCGTCGGGTATCGGTATTTCGCAAGCCGGCACGCACTGGCATTGGGACTCGCGGGGTACGTGCAGAACAATGTGGACGATACTGTCCTCGCCGAGGTGGAGGGAGAGAAGGGCGCCATCGAGGAATTCATCACGCAGTTGAAGATCGGTCCCCGATCGGCACACGTACATGCGGTCACGGTCGAATGGGGCGAGCCGACACATCTATTCACCGGATTCAGGATCCGTTAACGCGCGAGGCAGCCAATGAACCGTATAGGACAGGGATTTGATGTGCACCGATTCGCGGCAGACCGCAAGCTCGTGCTCGGCGGCGTAGAGATCCCTTCGGAGAAGGGGCTCCTCGGACATTCGGACGCCGACGTGCTCGTGCATGCGATCGCCGACGCACTGCTCGGGGCCGCCGCGCTCGGAGACATCGGGCATCATTTCCCCGACACCGATGCGCGCTACAAGGGCATTTCGAGCATCCTGCTCCTCGAACACGTCGGCGGCCTGCTCCGCTCGAAGGGGTATGCGATCGCCAACGTGGATGCGACGCTCGTCATGGAACGTCCGAAGATCGCCCCCTTCGTCGAGGCGATGCGTGCGAACATCGCGCGTGCGCTCGACATCGATGCCGGCCAGGTCTCCGTGAAGGCCACGACGAACGAGGGCCTCGGCTTCATCGGAAGCGGGGAGGGCGCCGTGGCACACGCGGTGGCACTCATCGTGACACCGGGATCGTAATTACTTTTCTCGAAGGACGCACATACTGTGGAAAATATCGTCGAATTCCTGAAT
>JAVBYH010000062.1 GCA_030824175.1 Bacteroidota bacterium
CCCGGATCCCCGGAACGGATGAGCTCGCCCCGAAGACGCGCCTGGAATTCCTTCACAGCTGTTTCGTTGACCATCATATGCTCCTTCAATTGTTTGTTGTTGGCATCCCGCATTACTACCGGCCTACGGACCAAGAACGAGCAGGCAAAGGTTCTGCTCCATCGATAGTTCTTCCTCCCCGCATTGTGATTGAAAAAGTTCGAATACATGTAAAAACAGACATTTCAGTCTGATTGTTCCCGCACTGTCAGGCGCCCGGATTACTTTGCATACACCGCGTCATTGCACCGGAGTTCGCTCTTGAAATTCCGGAGCTTCGTCTCGCCGTCGATGAGCACGTATTCGATTCCCGCCATCTCCGCAAAGTCCTCCATGTACTCCGCTGTGATCGCCTGGCTGAATACCGTATGGTGCGCTCCGCCGGCATAGATCCACGCGGCCGCCCCGATCTCCAGGTTCGGCCTGGGCATCCACATCGCCCGTGCCACGGGAAGCTTCGGTGTCTCCTTCTTCGGATCGACAACATCCACTTCGTTCACGATCAGACGGAACCGGCTGCCCATGTCGATCATCGATGCATTGATGGCCGGTCCCGCCGGCACGGTGAACACGAGGCGCGGCGGGTCGTCCTTGCCTCCGATGCCGAGATGGTGCACTTCGAGCGACGGCTTCGATGCGGCAATCGACTCGCACACTTCAAGCATGTGGGCGCCGAGCACCATCATACCGGAAGGATCGAGATGATAGGTGTAGTCTTCCATAAACGACGTGCCGCCCTCGAGACCCGAGGCCATCACCTTCGCGGCCCGCACCATCATCGCCGTTTTCCAATCACCTTCCGCGCCGAATCCGTAGCCGTCGTTCATCAGGCGCTGCACGGCGAGTCCGGGCAGCTGCTTGAGTCCGTGAAGATCTTCGAATGTCGTCGTGAATGCCTTGAAGCCTCCGTCGGTGAGGAAGGCGCGCATGCCGAGTTCGATGCGAGCGCATTCGAGCACATTGGAGCGTTGGCTGCCGCCGTGGCGCGCGGCTCCGGCAAAATCGTACGTCTCCTCGTAGATGCCGACGAGCGTTTCGATCTGTGCAGCGGTAACGGCCTTGACGCATTTGACGAGATCGCCGATGCCGTACCCGCTCACGGAATAGCCGAACGTGATCTGCGCCTCCACCTTGTCTCCTTCTGTCACCGCGACCTCGCGCATGTTGTCGCCGAAGCGTGCAACCTTCGCACCCTGCATGTCGGCATATGCCGAGGCGGCGCGCATCCAGACGCCGATCTTTGTATGCACGTTCGCATCCTGCCAGTGGCCGACAACGACCTTGCGGCGCAGACCCATGCGCGTGCAGATGTATCCGAACTCACGGTCGCCGTGTGCCGACTGGTTGAGATTCATGAAGTCCATGTCGATTGTGGTCCACGGGATGTCGCGGTTGAACTGCGTGTGCAGATGGAGGAACGGTTTCCGCAGCGCCTTCAGTCCGGCGATCCACATTTTCGCGGGGGAGAACGTGTGCATCCATGTGATCAGGCCGATGCAGTTCGGATGGTTGTTCGCTTCCGTGATGAGGGCGGCGATCGCGTCGGACGTCGTGACGACCGGTTTGAAGACGATCGTCACCGGCACCCCGGCCGATGCGTTCAAACCGTTCACGATGAGGCGCGAATTGTCGGCGACGTGCATGAGAATTTTCGGGCCGTAGAGGGACTGGCTTCCCGTCACAAACCATACTTCGTTTTTCGTGAGATCGATCATATGCATATCCTTCGATTAGTTTGAGTATATTTCCAATAGTATGCTTTCCGCGGCTCAAATCAAAACCAATATATGACAATTAATCACCACTTTTCGCATCCGATTGAGGGTCGATAAATAAAATTATTTCCCCCTCGGTCCGGGGGCAACTTTTTCCCCGTATCTCTGTCCTATAGGTATGACACTCGAAACCAGTGCAAGCACAATATCGGATCCTGTTCTCTTCGAACAGATGCGGAACGGCAACGCGAACGGGCTCACGCAGCTCTACAGGCGCTACCACGGGCGCGTGCTGCGATATTGTATCAACCTCCTGAGCGACAGCGACAAGGCCGAGGACATCGTGCAGAACGTCTTCATGAAGCTCCACACATCGCAGCAGACGATCCGCGACGGACAGTCCCTGCAAAGCTGGCTGTTCACCGTGGCGCGCAACGAGGCGTTCAATGAGCTCGCGAAAAAAAAATCGCTGGAGCTCTCCGAGGCGCTTGTGTGGGAGGGTGAATCGCCGGACGAGGCGCTCCTGTCGAAGGAGCGGAAAGAACTTGTGACCGATGTGCTTCAGCGGCTGCATCTTCCTTACCGTGAGGTGATCCTGCTGCGCGTCTACGAACAGCTGTCATATGACGAGATCGCGGCGGTCACCGGAACGACGGTCACAACGGTGAAATCGCGGCTCTTCAAGGCGCGGAAAGCGCTCGTCCGGAATCTGCAGCCATTTATTTAATCAGCGAGGGAATTGTGAAAACGTGTGAAGAATTTCAGGAGCTCGTCAGCGCATATGTCGACGGAGAGCTCGGCGACGAGGAAACAGCGGATGTGTTCTTTCATCTCGGCTCATGCCGTGAATGCCGGGCATTCATGACATCGGTGCTCCATCTGCAGTCGTTCCTTCAGGCGAACGAACCGCCCGCGGTGCGCAGTGCTCCCGCACCGAAGGTGCCGATATGGAAACGCACCGTCGGCATCTCCTTTCCTGCGGCCGCGGCCGTCGTGCTGACGATCCTCTCCGGCACGCTGTTCATTGTGCGGGAGTCCAACATGCCTGCGCCTGTCGACACGGCGCAGACCGAATATGTATACGTCACTTCCCTTCCGGAAGTGGACGTCGTTGCCAGTCCATTACCCGAGAAAAAAACAAACTGAGGCGAACCATGAAAACAATCCTTGCAGTACTCCTCCTTGCAGCCATGACATGCGCCGCACAGGAACAGAAACCATCTGGAGCACCCGCTGCTCAGAATCCGGGCACGCCGCCTGCATCCGCACTCGCATCGGCGGTGCCTCAGAAGGAACCGGGCCCGGATTTCATTCCGGTGCAGAAGCAGCCGGTCCCGGTGCAGAATCCCGGTCCCGTCTATCCCGAATCTGCGCGCCGTGCGGGTCTCGAGGGTACCGCGTACGTGAAAGTCTTCGTCGATGAGGCTGGGATTGCGCGGAAGGCGGAGATCATCAAGTCGGACAATGAGATCTTCAACCAGCCGAGCATCGATGCGGCCTTGCAGTGGAAATTCGAGCCTGCTCTTTTAAACACCGGGAAAAAAGTGGCGGTGTGGGTGACGATCCCGTTTAAGTTCAGGCTCGCCCCCAAGTCGGGTCCCGGGTATCCCGGTGGTGACGCTCCGCGACCCGACCCGTTGAAGAAACCGATGCACTAACCGACACCGCGATGCACGATCAGACATCGGGCGGCATCACGGCCGCCCGGTGCACCCACCCTATTTCCGGGAGCGCCGTGAAACTCTTCGCATCATTGATGTGCCTGTTCGTCGTCGTGCCGGCTCTCTGCCAGGCGGATGCGGGGAACCGATCGTTTCGGAGTGCATCGGGCGGAGCCGCCGCACAGGACAGCATCGTGCAGCTCGTTGCACGCCTCTACGGCGAGGGGAAGTACACGGAGGCGGCCGCCCTCGTCTCCCTGGATAAGACATCGTGTGCGTCTCGGGATTCTTCGGACGCACTTCAGGATTCCACAGAGACTGCGTTCGCCTCCCCCCGCCTCCAGTACTACGCCGGTATGAGCCACGCGGCGCTCTACGACTATCCCCGGGCGCAGCAATATCTGGCCCTGGCGGTCAGGTACGATTCGACAAACGTGAATTATCGTTTCCAGTACGGACGTCTCCTGATCCAGGCGGGCTTCCCCGACGAAGCCGCGCAGGAATTGTCGGCGTGCATCGCCCTCGATAGCATGTTCCTTCCGGCATCGTTTCAGCTCGGCCTCCTCTATAATGCGCGGAAATCGGACGCTCAAAAGGAGGCCGGAATTTTTTCTTTTCTCCTCCGGCGGAACCCGAAGGATTTCCTGAGCGCGTATTATCTCGGCGAGGCGCTCAAGCGCCTCGACCTCGACGATTCCGGGATGTCCTTCATTCGGAAGTCGGTTGACCTCAATCCGCGATATTTTCCCAGTCTCATTTCGCTCGCTCACCACACGTATGCATGCAAGGAGATCGGACCGGCGCTCGGGCTCTACCTCCGCGCCGCGCAGCTCCGAGCCCGCGAC
>JAVBYH010000146.1 GCA_030824175.1 Bacteroidota bacterium
CGTCCACACGCTCTTCGTCGTCCTGAAGTTCAGCTCTTCCAGCATCCGGTACACGGGCGCCGTGTTTCCGATCGTGGCGTTGTCCGTGTCGTCGAACACCGTGAAGGCGAATTGTTTTCCCTCCGGCCACCGCACCGCATTCGCGCGCGCCACGCTGCCTCCCGTTTCCTCATGTGTCCGTCGTGCACACATACTCCCTCTTTCCCGATCATCAGGATCGCTCTACCGCCGCTGTGGGAATTGCGCAATAGTCTATGAATAATTTCGCGAGATCCTTGTTCTGATAATGCTGCAGCACCGTCGCGCGGCCCAGCCGGCCCATTGCGTCGCGCGTGTCGCTCCCCATCCGCATCAACGCAGAGACTGCCGCGGCGATCGACGTCGGATCCTCCGGCGGCACCGAAATGCCGCAGCCGCTTTCCGCAACGATGTCGTTGCCCGCGCAGTTCGCATGGATGATCGGCTTGCCCGCGAGCATATAATCCATCAGCTTGTTCGGACTCACGCCGAACCTGTAGATCTGCTTGTTCTGCCAGCCGATGAACAGTGCGTCCATGCCTTGCAGCAGCGTGTGCACCGCGCCCCGCGGCACCGGCGGCAGAAAATGCACGTTCGTTATGCCGAGCATCGACGCCATCTTCATGAGTCGCGGTTTCTCCGTTCCGTCCCCTACGAGCACGAACGCCACCGGCGCGAGCCTGAATTGCATGGCCGCCATCACAAAGCTGTCGAGCGCATTGCTCACCGCGTGCCCCCCCGTATAGCCCACGATAAAGGCATGCTGCTCGCGAAGCGACCTCAACAGCGACGCATGCTGCGCCGGCACCTCGGCATCCATAGCTCCCGATTCCGAAATATCGACGCCGTTCGGAACGCAGAAGAATTTATTGCTTCCGAGCCCGTGCCGAAGCATGTGCGTTTCGGCGAACGGGAGCAGCGATATCACCGCATCGGCCGTGCGATATGCGTACCGCTCCGCCCACTTCATGAGCAGCACGAACGGATGGCGCGGCGACATGCCGCCGAGATCGATGAGCGACATCGGCCACAGATCGTGCACTTCGTACACGTGCCGCGCATGATAGTGCTTCGCGATCGCATGCACAACAATGTTGTCCAGCGGATACGTCGACGACCCGACGACGACGTCGGGCGTAAACCCCTTCACGATTGTCGCGCGGAACACCATCAGCCGCACAAGGAACACGAAGATGTTCACCGCGCGCCGCGCTGCATTCCCCGAATACGAAGGCGTCTTGACCCAGCAGTAGTGGATCCCGTCGAGCTCTTCGAACGTCACGCTCCCCGTCACTTCCGGCTGCCGCTGCCGCAGGTGCGAGTATGAGGCAGCCACGATACGCACGGAATGCCCCTCCTTCACCCATTCGCGGGCGAAACTGTAGGGACGGAATTCCATGCCGTACTTCACTCCGCCGGCATAATGGTTAAGCAACAGGATGTTCATACGCCCTCAGTTCCATACGCAATTGATGAATGAGAGTCCCGACGGATTCGTGCCCGCGCTCGAATAAAATCCCCGCGATCCGCTGGCCGTTGACACGACGTTCTTCAGCACCATGCCCGTCGCGCCCGGCGACTCGTACCGCACCGCGTACGTCAGCGCGCCCTTGATCACGGCGTCCGTCACCGTGATGTTCTTCAGCGTCGGATCCCACAGCAGGAATGCCTGCTGCGTGCCGCGCACCGTCAGGTTGCTGATCACGCAGTCGTGCGCATTCAACAGGTTCTGCGACACATCTGAATGATAGAAGTGGAAGGCCGAAGACAATCCGAGATGCGACCTGTCGTCGATCGACCAGTAGTCGAACACAAGCTGGTACGGCCCGCCGGTCGACCAGCTGATGTACACCGCATGGTCCGTCGCCGGAGACGACGACGACTTCGACACCCCCGAACATCCGAACACGTTGATGTACCGCATCGTAATGTGATGCACGGGCGCGGCATCGGCCGCGGAACCGGTATACCCGCCGATCGTCACGACGCCAGTGGATGTCGCATCGCCATTCGTGAAATTGAATCCGTCCCATGTCTGATGATGGACGCCCCCCATGAATGTCAGGCCGCCGAAGACAGTCGTCCCCCCGCCGTCGAACGTGACGCCTCCGCGCGTTTGCGCGCGCACGAGCACCGGCCGCGTCCGCGACGCGTACGACGTGCCGATCCACAGGCTGTTCGACGCCTGGCTCGACGCCCGCGACACGGCATACCGCCCGTTCGTCATGACGATCTCGTCCACCGTATTGTCCAGCAGCGTCGTCTTCAACGCGGCCACGGACGACACCACAACGACCTTCGGCGGCGTTCCGCTCGGCGGCTTCACCACCGGGATCGCCAGCGTATCCGGCACGACCGTCATCGCGGCCACCTCGGTGAGATCGTACGGAATGAACCGGATTTCGATCACATCGTTCAGCGGAAGCTGCGTCGTGCCGTCGAGCCCCGTATACCGCAGATACGAGGTCGCACCGACGACCACCGTATCCTGCAGGCGGATATTCTTCTTCACATACGCAATGAGTCCCAACGGCCCCTTGAACACGACCTCATCCGCATGCACGGCCGCCGCAGACACCATCAGCACACAGATCATCACCATACTCGCCCGTTTCATCATCGTTCTCCTTCCTTACTCCGGAGCCCCTCTTGGAGCGCCTCAGTGGAATGTGAAATAGTATCGCCGACAGTTGCCGCCTGTGTACGCCCGCCCGAATGACCGCCCGATTTTTTCCTCATGCTCCGTTCGATCGCCTTCATTGCCGGCCGCAGCATCGTATATCCGCTCCATGCCACCCGGCCCAACAGCGTCCGCGTGTATTCTTTCACGCGGTATGTCGTTTCTTCGCCCCCGTATCCGCGCTTGAAGCTCGCGATGCTCTCCATGTTCGCTCCGTTCATATCGTACGCCTCAAGCCCCCGACCGACCGACCACCGGATCACCTCCCAATGCAGGATATTGCTCGGGTACGCGGTTCCGTACTCCCTGTCCAGTCCGCCGTCGAGATAGTACGACCTCTGCGAGTCGAACGACGCGATCACGTAGCCCACGATCGAGTCCCCGATCTCCGCGGTGAAGACCGCGGCCGACCCCGGCACGAGCCTCTTCGCGATGCTGTAAAAGAAATCGATTCGGTTCGGAAGCGGTACACCCTGCCGTTCGTACGTCCGCGTAAAGATCGCGAACACCGGCTTCACCCAGTCCGAATCCGTGCGGAGCCGCACCGTCACGTTCGCCTTCTGCGCCTTCCGGATCTTGTTCCGCATTTCCGAACGCATCGCCGCCCATGCACTGTCGCATCCCCCGCGCAGATCGATGACGATCGTCTTGAGCGTTCCCCAGTCCGCGTCCGCATACGCGCCGCCGGGCGGCAGCAGGATCTCGTTGAAATCCCCCTCAAGCTGCTCCGCGGAGAACCGTGTTGCCTCGCCGCCCAAAAATCCCCCATACGGCGTGAAGAAGCCGCGGAGCGGCGATCCTTCGAGCGTCAGCGGACCGATCCTCCGCCTGAACACGGGCAGGGCGAGCCGGTCGTCGAACACGCGGATCACGATCTCCAGTCCGGGCGACACCGATGCGAGCACCGCGAACCAATCATAGGTCTGGAAAAAATGATTCGGGGCGAACCGCCGATCGTTCCATCCGTCCCACTCTGCAAAAGGAATTTCCTGCTTCACGTAGTCTCCTCGTCCGTTGTCTGTGCGATCGCCTTCACCCGTTTTATCGCGGGACGGAGCAATTTGTATCCCGCCCATGCGACCGTGCCGAGCACCGTCGGCGTATAATGCCGCGTCATAAAATGCACAAGTTCGCCGCCGAAGCCCGCCTTGAAATTCGCAATGCTCCCCATGTTCGCGCCGTTCATGTCGTACGACTCTAGGCGTTCGCCCGCAGCCCATTGCATCACCTCCCATTGGATGATGTGCGTCGGCGCCACATGCCGGTAGTTCCGATCGATCCCCCCGTCGATGCAATACGCCGCGCGCGCATCGACGCCGATGATCGCGTAGGCCGCCATCTTCCCCTCATACTCCGCCGTATACACGCGCACCGGATCGGGAACGAGACGATCCGCGATCTGCAGAAAGAATCGTTTCGTGATCGTCGGCGGCACGTGCTGCCTTCCGTACGTCCGGGTGAGTATCTCGAACGCGCGTTCCACCCACTCCCTTCCCGACTGCACGCGTACTTCCACGTTCGCCCGTTGCGCCTTCCGGATCTTCGTGCGCGTTTCGG
>JAVBYH010000118.1 GCA_030824175.1 Bacteroidota bacterium
ATGAAGTACTTCATCGGGGGAACCCCGATGATCTCAGCGCGCTTCGCCGATGCAGCGTAGAGATGCTTCAGCTCCTTTTTAAAGTCGATCGTTTTCATGCGTCCTCCTTCACAAGGGAATAATGGGAAGACAAATATCCATCACGAATTTTCCCTCGGGATGCGTGTCGGGGGTTGAGGAGTAGACCGCGTAACACGGCGAGTTGGCCGGCTGATACCCGCTCCCCGGGAGCCATTCACCGTACAGTTCCCTGTATGCGTCGGGAAGCCCTTCGACGTACCCTTCGAAGTGCTTCACCGCGTGCAGGCCCGCCGGCAGATCCATCACCCCGAATCCCGCCGGAGGACGGATCTCTTCCGGCACGGTAAGACAGGCATAATACCGGCACTTGTCCTTCGCGGTGATGCACGGATTATCGAACGACACATCGATGAGTTTCGCCTCGGGTGTGAAGAGTCCGTGCGGTCCCGCCCATCCGCAGAGCTTCTGCCAAACCGCGTCGATCTTCTTCTTCTCGTATCCCTCGAGGTTCGCGGCGTATGCGACATGATACGCCGGCTGCTGTTGTATTGTGATTGCCACGGAGGTGCTCCTTTCGATCGTTGTATGAAGACTGCTCTCGACGTCTTCAATATACGATCGGCCGGAAGCCGGTGCTTTGCCGATCTTGCTCTCCGTGTTGCAGTTCTTGCTCTTGTCGCGCCACTCGGTGGCGGAGACGCCGAAAAATTTTTTGAACGAGCGCGAGAACGTCGCGGACGAGGAAAATCCGCACGACAGCGCGATCTCCGTGATCGGGAGCGACGGCGCCATCAGGAGCATGTTCGCCGAACGCTCAAGCCGCAGACGGTTGACGAAGCCGACGGGCGTTTCACCGGTCATCTCCGTGAAGATGCGATGGAAATGGAACGACGAAAAGCACGCGGCATCGGCGAGCGCCTCTAGCGGAAGGTCCTCGGCCAGATGCGCGTTGACATGATCGATCACGCGCTGGATGCGGTGCTTGTATTCGGTAAGCGAGGTTTCGGTGGACATAATGGTCGTGAGTGGAAATCAGCGCTATGGCAGCGTGAGCGCCTCGATGCTCGCGGCATGCTGCGGGAATGTTGCGAGCATGGCCGCGCGTGCGCCTAATTCAAAATCCGTGAAGTCGAATCCGGGCGCCACCGCGCAGCTGATGAGCGAGAAGGAATCCGGTTCATCCACCGCCGCACCGAACCAGTGCTCGGCAGGCACGACGCACTGAAGCACATCACCCGCGGCGGCGGCGAAGCCCATGCGGCATCGTGTCATCCCGCCCGACGGGCCGATCACAGACAGCACGAGCGGAGCACCGGCGTGGAAGTACCACAGCTCGTCCGAACGCAGACGGTGATAACGGGAACACTCGCCGCTCTTCAGGAGGAAATAGATGGACGTGACGTACGCCCTGGGGCCGCCGTATTCACGAGGCAACGCCTGTGCGGAAATTGTGCCGGCGGAACGGTACATCTCCCTGTAATATCCGCCCTCGGGATGCGGCGCCAGCGAGAGCGCGGCGATCCATTCATCGGCGGTTCGATAGTGTGTCATCTGCGGATGTCCTCTCCTAGTCGACCGCCGGTTCCTGCTGGCTGATGCAATGGAGTGTCCCCAATCCCCACACGAGATCGACGCAGTCGATGCCGATGACCTGCCGGTCCGGGAACTCGCGCTGGAGGATCCCGATCGCCTTCGCGTCGTTGGCATGCTTGAATGTCGGCACGAGTACGAAGCCGTTGCCGATGAGAAAATTGGCGTAGCTCGCCGGCAGACGCTGTCCGTCGTATTCCACGAGACCCGGCATCGGCAGTTCAACGATGCGAAACGGCCTGCCGTCCTGGTCGGTGAGCGTGTCGAGAATCTTTCGGTTCTCCCAAAGGATCGCGTAATTTTCGTCGGCCGGATCCTCCTCCATCACCGTGACGATCGTTGTCGGGCTGATGAAGCGCGCGAGATCGTCGATGTGCCCGTCCGTGTCGTCGCCGACAATGCCGTCCTCGAGCCAGAGGATCTTTTCCTGTCCATAATAGTCGCAGAGATACTGTTCGATCTGTTCCTGTGTGAGGTGCGGATTGCGGTTCTCGTTCAACAGGCACGCACGTGTCGTAAGCAGGCAACCCTTGCCGTTCACGTCGATCGAGCCGCCCTCCATCACGATGCCGGGATGGTACACGGGGAGTCCGCGCGCCTCGGCGATGCGTGTCGGCACGATGTCATCGAGATCGAACGGAGGATACTTCCCTCCCCAGGCATTGTACCCCCAGTCCACGACAGCGAGCGGCTCCTTCGCCGAGGGATTGACGACGAAGGCCGGGCCGTGATCGCGGCACCATGCGTCGTTCGTGGGAATAATATAGAGCGCGTAGCGCGATGCGTCGACTCCCGCGTTCGTCAGGCGCGCCGTCACCTCCGTGAACATCGCCTCGTCGTTCACATTGATGTTCACATGCTGGAACTGGGAGATCGTCTTAACGATGCCGGTGTAGACGGCGGGAATGGGTTCGAATTTTTCGGGCCACGAGGCTTCCTTGTGCGCCCAGGACAGCCACGTGGCTGTCTGCTTCTCCCATTCGGCAGGGAAACGGTATCCTGATGCTTTCGGTGTCATTGATTGTCGTGTTGGTGATAGGTGATCGGAACGCACAACAAGATAAGAAAAAGTTCGCCATCTATCAAAACGAATGCCCGCCGTGCACGGGGATTTTTTTTTGCGGCGAGACGGCATCCGCACGCCGCCCTGTTGTTGCATTTCACATGCATAATCGTGAAGTTGTACTGGCGTCAGGCATTCCACCTTCGCCGCTCTCTTCCCGCAATAGTTGGTCACTACTCATAACGAACCGACGACAATGCATCTGCCCTTCTTCTCACAGACTCAGGCATCACTCCGTTTCGGGCTCGCCCTCGGCGGCGGCGGCACGCGGGGAACGGCGCATATCGGCGTCCTCACGGCACTCGAGGAACATCACCTCCTCCCGTCGTATCTCTCGGGCACAAGCGCCGGCGCATTCGTCGCCGCATTGTACGCATTCGGCGTCCCCCTGGCGGACATCCAAAAGGTGGTTGTCGACATGACGCCGATGCAGACTGTACATTTCACGTTCTCCCGCTTCGGCCTCCTCTCGAACGAGGAGATCGGTGCGATCGTCGAAACGATGATCGGCGCCCGGAACATCGAAGATGCCCCGATCCCGCTGGCGATCGTGGCGGCGGACATTTGCACGGGCGAAAAGATCGTCATGCGCACGGGTTCTGTCGCATCCGCCGTCATGGCAAGCTCGGCGTTGCCGGGAGTTTCCGTGCCGGTCAGGATCGGCGAGAGAATGCTTGTGGACGGATTCATCGTCGAGAATGTGCCGATCTCGCCCCTGCGCGGGATGGGAGCCGGGATCGTCGTGGCCGTCAACCTCTGTTCCGAACGGATCTATGATACGCCCGCCGATATGATAGACGTACTGCGCAACGCGTTCGATATCGCGATCGACGGGAGGATCGGGGAAAATATGAAGTCGGCGGATATTCTCATCGAACCGAAGGTCGCATCCTTTCCCCGTAACGACAACAGTCAGGCGCCGCTCGTCATCGCGGAAGGCTACCGCGCCGCCGGCGAAAAAATCGGCGACATGACCGCGGCGCTGCGCAATCACAATGGCAGCCGCCCCACATCGCTCTGGCGTTCGCTGTTTGAGCGGGCATGACCGGCCGCGCGTGATGCACCGCGCATGCGATCATTCCACCTCGTGCGCATTCCCCCTCCCGCGCTTTGAAGTCAGCAGAAAAGTCGGTATCTTCTGCGACGCATCCGGCATTTTCGAATACGATGCCGCCGCCCACACAATTAACGATCGGACTCCTCCTATGCACGAAGCGGAACTCCTGTTACAGTCTCTCAGCGATCTCGTTTGGGGAACACCTTTGTTGGTGCTGCTGTTCGGCACGCATCTCTTTTTAACGATCCGCCTCCGCTTCATACAGCGGTACATCTGGCAGGCGATCAAGCTCTCGGTGAAGACGGAGAGCGAAGGCACGGGCGATGTGAGCCAGTTCGGCGCACTCACGACCGCGCTTGCCGCGACGATCGGCACCGGCAACATCGTGGGCGTGGC
Organism: Bacteroidota bacterium; assembly: GCA_030824175.1. Classification (GTDB taxonomy): domain Bacteria; phylum Bacteroidota; class Ignavibacteria; order UBA10030; family UBA8401; genus CAISDA01. Next base: position 4,128 of record JAVBYH010000118.1, read on the forward strand.
GACGGCCATCGTCGCAGGCGGTCCCGGGGCCGTGCTGTGGATGTGGCTCACGGGCGTCTTCGGCATCGCCACGAAGTACGCCGAAGCCCTCCTCTCGGTGAAGTACCGCACCGT
>JAVBYH010000061.1 GCA_030824175.1 Bacteroidota bacterium
CCGTGACGACGACCGAGCGTTCGAGCCCGGCGATCGTGAACGCGACGACGAGCGACATGCGGATGGACTTGTCCCACACGACGTACCCCGACACGAATGTCTTCAGGGCGTTCAATGCCTCCTCGGGCGTCTGCAGCTCGGTGAATTTGAAGTTGTGCTTGTTCTTATAGAAATCGAGCACGCTCGGCGTGAAGAGGAAGTCCCATTTCTCGGGGTAGACGAAATAGAGGCGCGCGGCGCCGGTGTTGGCGAGACCCTGCAGGCTGATGAGAAACGCGTTCTGCGGGAGTTTGCCGGTGGTCTCCCAGTTGTCGGCGAGCTTGATCGAGTACGCCTGCTTCGCGTCGGCCTTGGCGAACGTGAAGACGATGGGGGACGATTGTTTGCGCGTCGACCGCTCGATTGTGAGCGTGAGGAACTGCTTGTCGGCCGAGAGCTTGTACGACGATGCCACCGTGATCGGCACCTGGCCCTGCGACCCCTGCACCGGGAATTTTTCTTCGAGCGAGAGGGCGGGGGTTTTCTTGTCGTAGCGCGCCGCGATCGTGCGCGTGGCGCCCGGAGGCATCATGAGTCCCATGAAAACGTTCGTCGGGAACACGCGCGATGAGATCTCCATCTGCGCCGACGCCTTCTCCGTGAGGTTCTTCAATATGACGGTATCCTTGTGGGCGCGGCCTCCTCCGTAATTCTGGATGAGCGTCACTGTCGTGCCGCTCTGGAGGATCTCGACAGAGACGGTGCCGTAGAGGTCGATCTCGGTGCTCTTCTCCGGAACGTACTTCCATGAGCCGACGAACGCCGGATCGATTTGGGCTGCGGCGATACTCGTGGCAGCGATGAAACAGAACAGGAGCAGTTTTTTCATGCGGATCCTCCGGACGGGAATGGGTGAGAGTGTTGTCTGGGTGTTTTATATGTGAAACGTCATCTCTTTAATTAAATATATCGGAAAAAATATCGTAAATTGCAATCACGAAAATCCGGGGTTTTCATCCGTCCCAGATTCCCATTGCATCACAAACTTTGTTTGAGTATCGTATGTGCATTCTTTTACACACGAGGAGCGTACCGTAATGACACGCAATGCATTTAAGATGAAACTGAAGCCCGGCTTCGAGGCGGAATACAAGAAACGGCACGACGACATCTGGCCCGAACTCGTGAAGGAGCTCGAGGCGGCTGGTGTGAGCGACTACTCCATCTACCTCGATGAAGAGACGCTGACCCTCTTCGCGTTCCAGAAACTGAAGGACCATAATTCCGCCGCAGCGCTGCCCCAGACGGCCATCGTCAAAAAATGGTGGAGCTACATGGGCGACATCATGGAAACGAATCCCGACCACTCGCCGATGTCGGTTGTACTGCCCGAAGTATTTCACATGGATTAACCGAAGGAGATGACGTTATGAATTCACGAGAACGCGTGCTGCGCGCTTTCAGGAAGATCGATGGACTTCCGGACCGCGTGCCGATACAGTTCGACCTCTGCCGTGTGCTCACCGAATCGTTCGGCAACGCGCTCGGCCTGAAACCCGAGTACGCCCTGTCGTATTACGAGGACCTCACATACAGGATCTCGGCGAACGAGATCCGCACGCGCCTCGGCAGCGACGTCGTCGTCGTCGGCGGCACGGTGGCCGCCGATTTCGTACCCGAACGGATTGACGAGACGGTGACGACGAACGAGTTCGGCATGCACATGAAGCCCTCGTCGCTCTACGTCGACGTGGTGAAGTGCCCGCTCGAACATGTCGAGAGCGTTGAGGACATCGACGCCTACGCCTTTCCCGACGCGTACGCACCCGGCAGGTTCGACGCAGCGAAGCGCGACGTTGCGAGGTTCGGCTCGGACTATTTCGTCATCGGCGACGCCGAGCTCTCGCTCTTCGAACTGGCCTGGCACCTGACGGGCCTCGAAAAATATCTCATCGCCCTCATGACGGAAGAGGAGTGGGTGGAGAAGCTGAACGACAAGATCGAGGCGTGGACGCTCGGCATCGCCCTGCAGCTCGCCTCAGTCGGCGCCGACGCCGTCTGGCTCGGCGAGGACCTCGGCACGCAGATCTCGCTGCTCATCGATCCGGACCTCTGGCGGCAGCGTTTCAAGCCCCGTTATGCGCGCATGATTTCAAGGCTCAAACAGGAATATCCGAACCTCATCATCATTTTCCACTCGGACGGTGCGGTGGCACCCCTCATCGAGGACTTCATCGAGCTCGGCGTCGACGTCTACAATCCCGTGCAGCCGAATGTGCCGGGATCCGATCCGGAGCATCTTAAACGAACGTACGGCGACAGGATCTGCTTCTTCGGCGGCGTGGACCAGCAGGGCCTGCTCCCGGCCGGCGACGCGAACGCCATCCGCGAGAATGTGAAGTTCCTCGCCCGAACGCTCGGCGAGGGCGGCGGGTACTTGCTTGCCCCCGCGCACATCGTGCAGCCCGATGTTGAACCCAACGCGCTCCTCGCCATGATCAACGCGGCGCGCGAATAACTGCCGCATCGGCGGTGTTCCGCCCGTCACACAGTCTCACCTCCCCCCGGTGCCGCGTACAGGCATCGGGGTTTTTTTTCTTCCCTTGGTGTCCGGGCACATGGGGTGATTTTTTTTTTCCCGCGGTCAATTCTTCGTGCGATTCTATAAAAATGTTGTTACATTTATTGTATTATCCCCATTTCTGCCGTGCTCATAGGAAAGAACTCCATCATGATCAAGCGTACGTCCCTGCTGCTCGCTCTCGCGTTCTGCGTTTCGTTCTCCCCGGCCGCCGAAGAAGGCCGGTTCATGAAGAATCCCGATATTTCAAAGGATAAGATCGTCTTTACGTACGAGGGCGACCTCTGGCTCACGACGACCGCCGGCGGCACCGCCTCGCGCATCACGTCCGCTCCCGGTTCCGAGACGATGGCGAAATTCTCGCCCGACGGCAGGACGATTGCTTTCACGGCAACCTACGAGGGGAACGCCAGCGCCGTGTACACGATCCCCGCCGAAGGCGGACAGCCCGTGCGCATCACATACACAATCGGCAGCGCGCAGTCGCTCGGCTGGACGCGCGACGGTGAACGCATCGTGTTCCGCTCGCTCATGGAAAATTTCATCGGCCGCGACGCCAACCTGTTCTTCGTGAACAAGGGCGGCTCCGCCCCCGAACGCTTCCCGACGGACCGCGGCGTGCTCGTCAGCTTCTCGCCGGACGGGAAGAAAATGCTCTACAACCGGCGCGGCGCCGAGGAATATTATTGGAAACGCTATAAGGGCGGCATGTACATGGACATCTGGATGTACGACTTCACGACGAAGGCCTACACGCCGGTCACGGACTATGTCGGCAAGAACGCGTATCCGATGTGGATCACCGAGAACGAGATGTATTTCGTCAGTGACCGCACGAACGGCGTCTCGAATCTCTACAAACACAACCTCGTGACGAGGAAGACCGAGCAGCTTACGACGTACGCCGACGTCGACGTCATGTGGCCCTCCACGGACGGGCGGCAGATCGTGTTCATGCACGACGGATACATCCACGTGATGGACGTGACGACGAATGCGGTGAGAAAAATCACCGTCACGGTTCCCTCGGACAAATGGGCGGTGCGGACGCGCGTCATCAATCCGAAACAGTACATCCACTCCGTCAATCCCTCTAACGACGGCAAGAGCGTCGTCATCGAGGCGCGCGGCGATATTTTCACCGCGCAGACGGACAAGACGCTGCCCGTGAACCTCAATCCGTCGCCCGGCACGCGCGAGCAGTTCCCGCGCCTCTCGCCCGATGGCAAATGGATCGCCTTCTTTTCCGACAAGAGCGGCGAATACCAGATGTACATGCAGAAGAAGGAGGGCGGCGAATGGATCCCCCTCACGAAGGACCTGCACAAGACGAACTATCACTTGCTCTGGTCGCCCGACGGAAAGAGGATCCTCTTCGGCAACAAGGAGTTCGCCATCTTCGTCCTCGACGTCGAGTCGAAAAAAATGACGAAAATCGACGCATCGAACCGGATGAAGAACGACGAATTCTTCTGGGAGATCAGCGACTACGGCTGGTCGCCCGACAGCCGCTGGGTGTGCTACAGTTTCGTGCAGCCGAACCGGAACAGCCAGATCTTCGTCTATAACGTCGAGACCGCGGCGAAGACCGCCGTCTCGGACGACTTCTTCGACAACCTCTACCCGAGCTTCGACGCGAACGGCAAGTACCTCTATTACGTGTCGAGCCGCAACTTCGA
>JAVBYH010000085.1 GCA_030824175.1 Bacteroidota bacterium
AATTTGAACCGGTATGCGCCCGGCAACGCGAGGAACACCCGGACCGATGCCATGCCATCCCTCGAACAACCTGCCACCAGCGCGGCCGCTGCGGCCGATACGAGCACGGCAAAGAAGACGGCATACCTTATCATCGCGGCCCCGTGTTGCAACCATTGGTGATGAAAAATGCAGTACGAACCTCGGCCGAACACGCCGCCTGCCCCCGGTAATGTAGCACATACCGGGGGCAATGGCAAGACGCAGCATTTCAACAATCACCTACATTCAACAATCACCTACCACATCAACGATCTCCTACCGCAACATTTTTTTCTTCTGTCCACTGTTGTGCGTCTCGATGCCGCGGTCATGGCCGCCCTGTCCCTCGTCGATCTGGAAATGGCCGAGGAGCTCCTGGAGGTTCGATGTGAGACGGTTGAGGTCCTCCGCCGCGCGCGCGATCTGCTGCGTTCCCGCGGCCGACTCCTGCGTGACGCTCGAGATAGCCTCGATGTTTTTGCTGATCTGTTCGCTGGCGCTCGACTGTTCCTCGCTTGCCGCGGCGACCTGCGTCACGACATCCACGACCTTTTCCGCACCGGCGATGATCTCGGTGAGCGATGTGCTCGACTGCTCCGCGAGCAGACGGCCCTTTTCAACTTCAATGGTGCCGCGGTTCATCGACTCGACGGCGCCCGTCGTGTCGTGCTGGATCTTCCTGATCATGACGGCGATCTCCTTCGTCGCTTTTGTGGTGCGTTCGGCGAGCTTCCGCACCTCGTCGGCCACGACGGCGAATCCTCTGCCCTGCTCTCCGGCGCGCGCAGCCTCGATCGCCGCATTGAGCGCGAGGAGGTTCGTCTGATCGGCGATGTCGTCGATCACCTGGACGATCTCGCCGATCTGGTCGCTCGACTGTCCCAGCGCCTGCACCGTTGCTGCGGACTGTCTGACGACCTCGGCGATGCGTCCCATTCCCTGCATTGTTTCAAGAACGACGCGTCCGCCTTCTTTCGCACTAACGCCCGCCTGGCGGGCCGCATTGGCCGCCTCGCCGGCGTTCTTCGTCGTGTCGAGGATCGTCTTCGACATTTCATCAACGGCGCTGGCGACCTCCGATGCCTGCTGCGTCTGTTCCTGCGCTCCGGCGGCCATTTGTTCAGTGCTCGAGGAGATCTCGCTGCTCGCGCTCGCCGTGGCTGCCACGGCCTCGTGCACTTCGCTGAGCGTCTTCGTGAGCGAGTCACCCAGCTGGTTGATGCTGTTCTTGATCAATTGATGGTCGCCTTTGTAGTGGCCCGTCATGCGCACGCGGAGGTCGCCCGTGGCCATCACCGCAAGCACTTCGGATCCCTCCTTCACCGGCAGGATCACCGCATCGAGGGTCTTGTTCACGCCCTCCACAATCTCCTTGTATCCGCCATGGAAGTTCTCCGCCCTGCCGCGCGTGCTCAACTGTCCCTCCACCGCCGCGTTCGTGAGCATGCGCGCCTCCGCGATAAGCGCCCGCAGTGTCGCGATGATGCTGATGAGCGACGGCGCGATCTCGTCCTCCGCGGAGAGTTTCTGCACGTCGAGCTCGACATTTCCGTTCGCCACCTCATCCATCGTGCCTGTAATCGTCTTCAGCGTGTCGGCGAACATATCCATGTTCCGCGCAAGCTCGCCGATCTCGTCACCCGTGGTGATATGAAGCCTCGTCTTGAGCATGCCTCGGCTGAGTTCCTGCATCATGACCATGCCGCGCTGCAGCGGCTTCGTGATGAGGCGCGCCAGCACGACGCCCGCGGCGATCATGAGAACGCTCATGATGAGGAGCGCTCCGAGAATCGTGTTGCGTATCGACGCCACGGCTTCGTCGACATCGTCGACGTAGATGCCGGTCCCGATCACCCATCCCCAGGGCGCGTACAATTTTACGTACGATATCTTCGGCGATGGCGCGGCCGCCCCGGGCTTCGTCCACGTGTAGTCGACGTGGCCCTCTCCCTCCTCCTTGCACATCGCAACGAATGCCGCGATGTATTTCTTGCCGCCGGCATCCTTCGCCTCCAGGAAGTTTTTCCCCTCCATCTCGGGCTTCGCCGGGTGCATGAGCATCTTGCCGTCGAGGTCGTTCACCCAGAAATAGTCGTCGGCCGCATAACGGAGCGCCCGCAGCTTGTCCTTCGCCTGCTGCTGCGCCTCGTCCTGTGTGAGCAGGTTCGCCTGCACCTTCGCGTCGTAATCCTTGATCGCCGCATAGGCGACGTCGATGAGGTCTTTCGATTTCTCGATCTTGGCATCCATCATCATCGTCTCGATCCTGGGAAGCAGGAACGCGAACACCATGACGATCACGAGAACAGTCGATGCGACAAAGACGGAGACGATCTTACGGGAGATTTTCCAGTCATTAAACGTTTGCATAAGACTCCTTCAACGCAATTGGTTATTGAAGTGTGTGTGTGATTAAAAGAAATAATAGAAGGCGACGAGGAGGCGCGTGTTGGCCACGGTGCGAATGTTCCCGACCTTCCCTTTGTTCGCGCCGTCCGGCGTGCCGTAGCCCGCCGCTGTGTATTCGACTTCGGCCGAGATGCGCGTCTTCTCCGCATTGAACTGGATGCGCGGCGCGATGCGGTAGAGATCCCCGATGTCCGTCGCCCTGCCGTAATAGGGACCCGTGACATTCTCGTCCGCACCGAGCGCCTTCGAGTAGCCGGCGAAGAGCGCATATTCGATCTGCTTGCCGATGGAGACCTCGGCCCACGCGGAAAACGTGGTGAGCGCCGTGTATGCCTCGATGCCGGTGACCGGATCCGTGGATGTCACGGCGTATCCGCCGATCTGCATGAGGTCGGGTGTGTTCTGTCCGTAGAGCGCCTGGGCCTTGATCGTGACCGGGTCCGCGTTCACCTTCACGAAGCCGAGGGCGGCGATGCCGTCGACAAACGCATCCGTCTTTACGTTCTTCGTTGTGACGATGCGGGGCGTTAATTTTTTGTAGTCGAGAGCCGCTCCCGCAAGATGGCCGCCGCTTGCATAACTTACCTGAGCGTGAAGATCCGGTATGACCGAATTGCGCAGATATGCCGAGCTCAGGCCCGCGGGCCCGTTGCTCTGGAAATCGCGCTGCGAGGCGGCAGCCAGCGTGAATTTCACGTCGCCTGTTGTGTAGGCGAGCCGTATCTGCGGAGCACGCGCAAATGCCTGGAACGGCACTCCCGTGTTGAACGACACGACGCCGGGAAACATCTCGAGGATGAACATCGGATGCCATGTCTGCCCGACGAGGAGCGATGTATGCGCCCAATCGAGTTTCAGGAACGCGTGGCGAAGCCTGAATCCGTTGATGTCTCCGTCTGTCGTTCCAAAGAACTCCGCCTCCATCTGCCCGGAGGTTTTTGCGCCGAACGCGTCGGGCGCGGTGATCTTCCCCGTGAGCCGGGTCTGAATGGAGAGGATGTTGAAGCCGGGAGCCGCATTGATGTCTGCGCCGTTCTTGTCCAGCACCTCGGGAGCGGGATAGAGGAAGAAATGGCCCTCGCGTGCGGATGTGGTCTGGCGCGTGTCGAACATCGCATCGGTCTTCACGTACCCGGAAAATGTGATGCCGAAACCTGGTTTCTCCTGCTGCGCAAACAAAGGTGCAACGAAGACTATCAACATCCCTAGTCGTAACAAAGCATGCTTCATCCAGAACCCCTTCAGTGTGTGGGAGTGAGTAGAACTATTAAGATCATCTTTGATGTTCTTTTTCCGCAAATGGATACAGTTTTTTCCGACACGGTGTCATATTTTATTAATATGCAAATCCTATGCCAATCGAAATTTTCTCAAATTCACCGATTTTGTCGGTTTTGTCGAAACGTGATGGCTATCAATATACACCTGCATTTTATTATGCATTGAATGGGCGCTGCGATCACGACAACCCGGTCGGCCCGTTTTTCTTCGTGTCGAAGGGAGAGTTATTTCAGATGTGGTTGGAATGTGCGTGGACGGGTCCCGATGCGAGACGCGCATCGGTCGCACGCCGTTCGGCAGGGATGGATTCAGCGTTCCCGGTGAGATCACCGCGGAAGGAGTGGAGAGACGATCGTTGAAAGACCGAAGAGCGGATACTGCGTTCAGGCGGCCGGGGATTCGGTTCCGAGGCACTCGTGCACGGCCCGCAGGAATGCCTTGTTGTCGAAGGGTTTCTGGAACGTCCGGTTCGCTCCGCATTCTCCGGCCATGTAGAGGTATTG
>JAVBYH010000115.1 GCA_030824175.1 Bacteroidota bacterium
GCGCCGATGCACGTCTCGTGCATCCCGAACGCGGGACTGCCGGAGAACGTCGGCGGGCACGCGCATTACCACCTCTCGCCGGCGGATTTCGCCAAGTATCTCGGCCATTTCGTGAAGGACCTCGGCGTGAGCGTCGTTGGCGGATGCTGCGGTACGCGGCCCGAACATCTCAAGGCGCTCGTGGACGCGGTCGGTACGCTGTCCCCGAAGTCCCGGACTGTCGAGTTCACGCCGTCGGCATCGTGCCTCTATTCGACCTCCCCGTTCTACGTGAATCCCGCTCCGGTGATCGTCGGCGAACGCGCCAACGCGAACGGCTCGAAGAAATTCCGCGAGCTGCTCCAGGCCGAGGATTACGATTCGATCGTGAACATCGGTAAGGACCAGGTGAAGGAGGGGGCGCACATTCTCGACCTCTGCGTCGCCTACGTGGGGCGCGACGAAGTGCGCGACATGCGCGAGGCGGCGTTCCGCTACAACACGCAGGTGTCGCTGCCCGTGATGATCGATTCAACCGAGGCGCCCGTGATCGAGGAGGCACTGCAGCTCTTCGCGGGCAAGTGCATCGTCAATTCGATCAACATGGAGGATGGCGAGGAGCGCATCCGTACGATCGTGCCGCTATGCAAACAGTACGGCGCGGCCGTCGTCGCCCTCACCATCGACGAGGACGGCATGGCGAAGACCGCACAGAAGAAGCTTGAGATCGCCCGCCGCATGTACGATCTCGTCGTCGGGGAGTACGGCATGAAGCCGCACGACCTCATCTTCGACACGCTCACGTTCACGCTCGGCTCGGGCGAGGAGGAGTTCCGCAAGGCGGGCATCGAGACGATCGAGGGCATCCGGCTCATCAAACAGCAGTTCCCGGGGGTGAAGACGCTCCTCGGCGTGAGCAATATTTCGTTCGGGCTCGACGCCCACATGCGTCACGTCATCAATTCGGTGTTCCTCCATTACGCGATCGAGGCCGGCCTCGACATGGCCATCGTCAACGCGCAGAAGATCCTGCCCCTCTACAAGATCGACGAGAAGGGCCGCGAGCTCTGCCGCAGGCTCATCTTCGACGAGCGCGAATTCTCCGACGGGAAGTGCACCTCCGATCCGCTCATGGAACTCATGGCCCATTACGCCGACCGCAAGGGGGCGATGAAGGCCGAGAAGAAGGAACGCTCCGGCCCGATCGAGGACATCCTTAAAAACCGCATCGTGGACGGGGACAAGCAGGGACTCAACGAGGACCTCGAGGAGGCGCTCGCGCGCTATACGGCCCTCGAGATCATCAACACCGTGCTCCTCGACGGCATGAAAACCGTCGGCGAGCTTTTCGGCAGGGGCGACATGCAGCTGCCGTTCGTGCTCCAATCGGCGGAGGTCATGAAGACGGCCGTGGCGTATCTCGAGCAGTACATGGAGAAGGCGGACACGACGACGAAAGGCACGATGGTGCTCGCCACGGTGAAGGGCGACGTGCACGACATCGGGAAGAACCTCGTGGACATCATCCTTACCAATAACGGATATAAAGTGTACAACATCGGCATCAAGCAGCCGATCGAGAACATCATCAAGACGTTCCAGGAGCACAACGCGGACGCGATCGGCATGAGCGGCCTGCTCGTGAAATCCACGCTCGTGATGAAGGAGAACCTCGAGGTCCTGAACGAGCGCGGTCTCGAGATCCCGATCGTGCTCGGCGGCGCCGCGCTGACGCGCCGCTACGTCGAGAACGACCTCCAGTCGATCTACAACGGCATTGTCTCGTATGCCGGCGACGCGTTCGACGGCCTCCACTTCATGGAGCGACTGAAGAACGAGGGGGCGGAGAGCTTCCGCCGCGCACCCGCACCCTCGGCACCCGAGAGCGACGAGGACGGCGAGGAGCTCCTCACCGGCGCCGAGGCGAAGATCGCGCTGGCGTTCAGGGCGGGAGCGGAGGAAAAGCGCTCGGCGGTGAAGGCCGAGGCCGCCATTCCCGTGCCGCCGTTCTGGGGCACGAAGGCGGTGCACGACATTCCGCTCGAGGAAATCTATCCGTTCATCAACGAGAGCGCGCTCATCAAGGGACAATGGCAGGTGCGGAAAGGAAAGCGCTCGGAGGAGGAATACCGCGCGCAGCTCGAGGCGTCCGTCTATCCCGACTTGCGCGAGCTCAAGGAACTCTGCATCCGCGAACGCCTGCTGCGGCCGAAGGCCGTCTACGGGTACTTCCCGTGCCAGTCCGCGGGAAACGACCTCATCGTCTACGAGGACGACATGAAGACCGAGCGTCTCCGCTTCACCTTCCCGCGCCAGCAAGACGACCGCTTCCTCTGCCTGGCGGATTATTTCGCGCCTGTCTCCGGCGGGGTGATGGACGTCGTGGCGTTCCACATGGTGACGATGGGCCGCGAGGCGTCGGACTATTCGGCGAGGCTCTACGCGGCGAACGATTACAAGAAGTATCTCTACTTCCACGGACTCTCTGTCGAGGTCACCGAGGCGCTCGCCGAACTCTGGCACAGGAAAATCCGCCAGGAGCTCGGCATCGCAGGCCGTGATGCGCCGGAGATCAAACGCCTCTTCAGCCAGGGATATCAGGGATCGCGGTACAGTTTCGGCTATTCCGCCTGCCCGAACCTCGAGGATCACACGAAACTCTTCGCGCTCCTCAAGCCCGAACAAATCGGCGTGGTGATGACGGAGGAATTCATGCTCGAGCCCGAACAGTCGACCGATGCGATCATCGTGCATCATCCCGAGGCGAAATATTTCAATATTAAGTGACGGATTCTTGAATTTCGACGTGCGAATTCGTATGTTGAGCAATTAACCGGCAGTATACAACACACACAATCACAACGAACTCATTTTACGAAAAGAACTAAGGGATCGGACACATCATGGGAAATCTCGTACTCGTACGCCACGGCGAATCGCAATGGAATCTTGAAAACCGCTTCACAGGCTGGGTGGACGTGCCCCTGTCCGCAAAAGGCGAGCAGGAGGCCCGCGCGGCCGGTGAGAAGCTTAAAGGCTACACGTTCGACAAGGCCTTCACAAGCGTGCTCCAGCGGGCCAACAACACGCTCAAGACGATCCTCGAGGTCACAGGGCAGACGGGCATCCCCGTGGAATACGATCAGGCGCTCAACGAACGCCATTACGGCGCCCTCCAGGGCCTCAACAAGCAGGAAACCGCCCTCAAATACGGCGACGAGCAGGTGAAGATCTGGCGCCGCAGCTATGACGTGCCGCCTCCGACGGACAAGACGGACCTGAATCCGGACGGAATCAGCGAAAGCCTGAAGGACACGGCCGCGCGCACGCTCCCGTACTACGAAAAGCACATCCTGCCCGAAATCATGGCGGGGAAGAACATCATCATCGCCGCACATGGGAACAGCCTGCGGTCGATCGTCATGTATCTCGAAAACCTGACAAAAGAGCAGGTGCTCGAGCTCAACATCCCGACCGGCGCGCCGCTCCTGTACGTGTTCGACGCCACCTGCGCCATCACGGACCATAAGTACCTCTGATCCGCGCATGACGGCCGTTGGCCGAACGGAACGTAAATATTTTCGGGTGAGTATTGATATTCCATTTAGTTTTTGGTATCATGATACCGATTATGATCGAATAACCGGGCGCGGACGCGCCGCGAGATGAAATAAGATTTACATCCGACATCAATTCCTGTCTCAATTTTTTTGTTTAAGGAGAATGACCCATGGCAACAAAAATCACAGATGAATGCATCAACTGCGGTGCATGCGAACCCGAATGTCCCAACACCGCCATCTATGCCGGCGGCGCGCAATACGAACTGAACGGCAGCACGGTCGATGCGTTGTCGAACGATTTTTATTATATCGTCCCCGAGAAGTGCACGGAATGCGTCGGTCACTTCGACCAGGAACAATGCGCATCGGTGTGTCCGGTTGACTGCTGCGTCCCCGATACGGACCGCGTCGAGACCGAAGAAGCACTCCTCGTGCGCGCGAAGGCGATCCATCCGGAACGCGCCTTTGCCGAACTGAGCGCGGCGAACTCCCACTTCCGCAAGTAATCGGGTTCCACATTCTGAAGTCGGTTCGTCCTGTTCGATGAGCCGGCTTTTTTTATTTTAAACACACACATGGCCACAATCAAAATTGCGCGCACCGACGAGCTGAAGACGCGGCGCGGCATCGTCCGCACCGCCGCCGGGAGCGACGTCGCCCTGT
>JAVBYH010000270.1 GCA_030824175.1 Bacteroidota bacterium
GAGCCTGCGGCGCGCCTTCGGCCGAAAGAGATACACGTTCCACACGAGGAGCGTCGCCGGCACGAGAAGGATGGATGTCGTTATGAGAAGCCAGAGTGTCATCGTGTTCCGTTCCTTTCGAGGCGCGCGCTCATCGAGCGTCTGCCGTGCATGGCCGGCAGATACTCGCCGGTGCGTCCTTCTATGATCGCCGCCCGCAGCGCGTCCAATTCAGCGGTGAGCTGTTCGCGCAGCATGTCGGTGAGCGAGTGCTGCGCAATCGTGTCCGCCCCGGTCAGGTACACAGGCTCGCCGATGCGCACGTAGATGTCGGCACGCTGTTCATGCGAAAACTCGTACCGGAACGCCACCGGAACCAGGTTGATCGTACCGACGCGGCGGGCGATGTGCTCGACGCCGCTGAAGAAGGCGAGCGGGCGCGTGTCGTTCGGAAGCAGTTCACCCTGCGGATAGATCCAGAGTGCCCGGTCCGTGCCCCGCAGCAGCGAGGAGGCGTACTCGATCGTGCGCATCGCGTCGCGCCCGTGCGAACGGTTCACCGAAAACGTGCCGAGCCACCGGAAGAACGGATATTTCGCGAGCTGCTCCTCGTCCATCATCGCATACGTGTCCATCTTCCATCTGGCCACGGACAGGTAGAAGGGAAGCATGGCGTCCCACCAACTCGAGTGATTCGCGAAAAAGATCGTCGGCACTCCGGGGGCGAGATGGTGCACTCGGTCCTCGCCCGAGAGGAGCAGGCGGTGAAAATGCCTCCGCATGAGCCGGCTGCCGTACACCCCGAACACATGCGAGAAGAGCCGTATTTTATTCGATGTGATCACGCGATTCCATTCCGATAGTGGGCCTCTGTCCACAGCAGTGTCTCCGCAACGGACTTCGGTATAAAGTCCGCGGCGATCTTGCTTGCGCCCCCCTGCATCGTCGCGGCGCCGCCCACGAGCAGTGCCGCGCCCATGCGGTGTGCAGCCGCGTGGAGGAGCGCGCAGTCCTTGCGGAACTGGGTTTTCACCTTGGGTGTCGTCGCCGAGACACAGACGAGATCGGGCGTGTACCGCTCCAGGGCCTGGATGAACGATTCCACCGGAAGATTCGGACCGAGGTAGTACGTGGTCCAGCCTTCGGCATCGAGCATGTTGCGCACGCAGGTGATGCCGACCTCGTGGAATTCCCCTTCGAAGCAGCCGCAGATGACCGTCCGGTTGTTGAGCGGTTTCTTCGGGATGTCGTGCTGCAGAAGCCGGAGCGCCGACAGCATGCAATTCGTTGCGATGTGCTCCTGTTCGATGCTCACCGTACGCTCCACCCACATCGCCCCGATCTGGCGAAGCGCGACGCCGACAACCTGGTCATAGAGCTCGGGCAGCGTGTAGCGGTTGGAGCGAAGCAGGCGCAGGAAGTCATACGCGCCGTCCTCGTCCGCACGCAGGAGCGTTTCCTTCAGGACACCCGCGAGCAGCGCGAAGTTCTTCGTGAGAATCGCGTAATCCGTCGATACCGTGACCCCGGGTTGCGGGGCCGACGCCCTGATCGCCGACTCATCCACCTCGAACCCGAACCGCTCGATGAACTCGGCGACATCTTTCCGCGTATATTTTCTGTGGCCGCCGTGCGTCTTAAAGCAGCGCAGCGTCCCTTTTTCCGTCCAGCGCTTCACGGTCGACTCGTTCACCTTCAGCAATGCGGCGACATCGGTTGTCGAGAGAAGAGAATTTTTCATTGTGTGTGGATGAGAACGTTATGAACAAAATGAACGATATGAATGATATCTTTATAACCCCGAACACCCGCCCGATGGTTCCCCGGGGTCGGAGGTGTCACCCTGCGTTGTATGTAAAAATGAAAAGTGGCCGGCCGGATAATCGCCTGTTTCCCGCTCAAGTTTTCGCAGAAGTGTCCGATGATTGTAAGTAGACGGGGACCCCCTATATCGCCCAATAAAAACCATGGGCGCATATGGGCGATTCCGGCGAAAATACCGGTGCATCACACGCCCGCGCCCACGTTCACCCGATCCGTGTAAATATGGATAAAGCAAATGCCTGACATTCCGATGATAACAGCACAAGGGGAGTACGGGGTCGATCCACTACCATTATATTCAACGATATTAACCGGCGGTAATTATGGAAAGCACAACCGAAGCAACGGCAGAACGCTTACTCTGGGTGCATGAGTACGAATCGTGTCTCAACATCAACGTCGTCTGCAAAAAATACGGGATCAGCCGTAAGACGCTCTATAAGTGGCTGAAGCGCTATCGGCGCTCGGGGCAGGACCCGGAGAGCCTCACCGACCAGCCGCGCACGCCGCACCGGTCGCCCATGCAGACCTCGACCGAGGTGAGCGTCCTCGTGCAGCAACTCAGGAATGAGACCGGCTACGGACCGAGAAAGATCAGGGACATCCTCCTGGAGAAGCACCAGATCAGCCTCTCGGAACGGACCATCTGGAAAATCTTTCAGCGCACTCCCGTCGTGCAGAACGCCACGGTCGAATCGATGCGCGAACTCTTCGCGAATCCCGTCGTGCCCGGACACGTGATACAGGTCGGCGTGCTCGCCATCAGCGTCCCGCTGCCGTTCTCCCACGTCGTGCAGTATACGGCGCTCGACAGCATCACGCGGCTGCGCATCGTGAAATTCTACAAGACGCACTCCACGCTCAACGCGCTCGACTTCATACAGCAGATGCGCGACGCGTTCCCGTTCCCGATCATCTGCGTCCAGACGAAGATCGATACCGTTTTCACGAGCATCACGAACCCGGGACTGAAGAGCCATGCGTTTACCGCGAACGTCGAAAGCATGGACATGACGCACATCGTCGTGACGCGAGGCGGACTCGTGAGGAACCGGAAGATCGACCGCGTCCACCGGATCGACATGAATGAATTCTATAAGACGAACACGCGCTGGGCGCCCGAGGAACTCGTGACGAACATGCAGGCGTTCATCGATCATTATAACAACCAGCGCAAGGCGAGCGAACTCGGCAACAAGACGCCCACCGAGGTGCTCCGCAGCTACGGCGAATACAAGACAGTGAAGCAGTTCAAGGCCGCCTGAGGCGCGCATCGGCCCTCGCGGCCGTCTGCACAAGTATCCGATCCCGTCGCGTCAGCTGTTGACGCACGGGATCGGCTCGTTTTAAAAAGCCGATGACTTCACAAAAAAAAATCGTATCTTGGTGCATTAGCGGCGAACAGACGTTCGCAGTACATGACACAGCCGGCAGGATTATGATAGAAATGTTAGAGGCAAGGCAATCGTCCATCGACCGTTTCGGATGCTTTACGAAGGTCGCATTCGAACCGGACGCATATATTGCAGACTACGAGGGGGCGTTGATCTCGTCGGAGGAAGCCGTCCGGCGCGAATCGGATCCGGACCGCGAAGGCGTGTACACATTCTGGCTCGACGACGAGCGTGTGATCGACGGCTACGAGAACGGGAACGTCCTGCGTTTCCTCAACCACTCGTGCGCGCCGAACTGCACGTACGAGATCACCGGCGGGAGGATCCTCATTTATTCCATCTCGGCGATCGCGCCCGGAGAGGAATTGACGATCGATTACGACTACGACCCCGACACGGTGCTCGAACCGTGCCTGTGCGGGACGGAGCAATGCCGGGGCTTCATCAATAATCTTGAACGCGAGTAAAACCGTACCCCCGGCGTTCCAATTCCGTCAACAAGGCGTCGAGACGCAGATAGAATTTATCCCTCCGGTGCGGGTGCGTGCCGTAATGGAGCAGCAACAGGAAGCCCTTCAATCCGTTCGCGTGCGACGCCTCATAGCGGAGGATGCGCGCGAAGATCGAATCGCTCGACACGTAATTCCGTTCTTCGGGTATCGTGTAATCCGCATTCGACGATGTGCCCGGAGTGAAGTTCACGAGCGTCAGTCCGGCCCCGCGGCACCACGCGCTGATCGAGTCGTTGTACCACTCATACGGCGGAAGGAAGAACGGAGCCGTGCGCTTCGTTACGCCGAAGGGCAGCATGGCTCTGTAATTGCCCTCCAGATCTTCCAGGAACTCTCCCTTCGACACCAGCAGCGAATCCCGCCGGTCCCACGGCGCATAGAGCAGATGCTTGTCCGAATGCCCTCCCAGGTAATGGCCTGCGCCGCCCAGTGCACGGATGGCGGGAGCGAATGACGGTGTGCGGTAAAAATCGCCTGTGA
>JAVBYH010000059.1 GCA_030824175.1 Bacteroidota bacterium
CGAAGAAGGATACAGTGAAAATGAGCGGCACGGGAACCGTCGGACCGGTCTACACCGAGGATTTCACCGGCGCGGCCGGAACGCTTCTCACCGCCGCCGGCTGGACGATCAGCGGGACGTCCGTTGTCAATCCCGTCGCAATCACGTCGCCCGGTCTCACCTTCGGAAAGTATACCGGATCGGGCGTTGGCAATGCCGCGACGCTGTTGAACACAGGGCAGGATGTGTACACAAGCTTCCCCTCGCTGAACCAGGGTTCGGTGTACGTGTCAATGATGCTCCGCGTGGACACCGCCGGTACGGGTGATTATTTCCTGGGACTCTCACCCACGACGTCGCAGACGAACTACTATGCGCGGCTCCATGTGAAGAACTCGGGCGCGGGATACCTCGTCGGCATCAGCAAGAGCAATGAAGTCTCCGGCGGCGCCCAGTACGGAACCACCGTGCTGAATTACAAGACAACGAACCTTATCGTCGTGAAGTATACGTTCACCGGAACCGCCCTCGATACGACGAACGATGCGATCAGCATCTATGCATTCACATCGTCCGTGCCGGCATCCGAACCCGCGACGCCGGAGATCAATGCCTATGTGAACGCCACGAAAACGGATGCGGTGAATCTCGGATATCTTACCCTGCGTCAGGGCGGAGGAGCCGCGGCGCCGCAGCTTGTGATCGACGGTCTCCGCATCGGAACATCGTGGACAACCGCGGTGCCGACGGGGGTTAAGACGCTGACGGCCGAAATTCCGCAGACGTTCGAATTGCTCAACAACTATCCGAATCCGTTCAATCCGAGCACGACGATCGCGTTCGGACTGCCGGAAGCCGGCACTGTTTCGCTGAAGGTGTTCGATGTGCTCGGCCGGGAAGTTGCGACGCTTGTAGAGAATACGCTTGCGGCCGGGTATCATTCGTACAACTGGGACGCATCGGGACTCTCGAGCGGCATGTACGTCTATCGCATCAGCGCCGTCACGACGGCGGGCGGCGCGCAGCGCAGCTTCACCCAGGTGAAAAAAATGCTTCTCCAGAAATAACGCAACGTGTGTCAGGGGCGTATGCAATACGCCCCTTCTTTTATACAAACATAAAATATTTGAATGCGTATGTACCGCTCTTTATTGTTGTATGTTCTGATATTCGTGCTCGGCGCGTCTTCTTCGCCGGCTCGCGCCCAATCCGCCGCCTCGTTCGCATATCCGCAATCGGTCTTCGTCGATTCCCCGAACGGGCACATCTGGGTGGCGGACTTCGACAATCACCGGGTGCTGCGGTTCAATGTCTCCACGCTCACATCTGCGGAGCGTGCGCGTGATGCGGCCGTGCCCGGCGAACAGATGCTCACGCAGAATTATCCCAATCCGTTCAACCCGTCGACGCGGATGTCGTTTGCCCTTGCGAAGACCGGACGTGCGAGTGTGACGGTGTTCGATCTTCTCGGCCGCGAGGTTGCGAGCGTGTTCGACGGCATCGCGACAGCACACTCGGTCTATTCGATCGCATTCGACGCCGCAGGCTTGCCGAGCGGTGTCTATGTGTATGCCCTTCGGTCGGAGAGCGGGACGATCGTGAAGAAAATGTGTGTGGTGAAATAACGTGTGCAATAAAAGGAACCGACGTACATGAAGCTGCAGCTGATACTTGTGAGTCTTTTCGTTATCTCCGGCGCCCTCAGCGCACAATCGCCGCTGTTCAACAACATGCCGGCGGCGGGCGTGCTGGGCCAGCCGAATTTTACATCGAACTCTTCGGGAACGACATCGGGCTCGCTCCGATCTCCGGCGGGCGTGGCGGTCGATCCGACGACGGGAAAAGTGTTCGTCGTGGACCGATACAACAACCGCGTGCTGCGGTGGAGCTCGAGCGCCAAGCTGTCCACAGGTTCCGATGCCGAGGCCGTTCTCGGCCAGCCGGATTTTACGACGGCCTCGGCGGGCGTTTCCGCATCGAAATTCAACGATCCCCTCCGTGCGCATCTCGACAGCGCCGGAACGCTGTGGGTGAGCGACTATCTGAATAACCGTGTGCTGCGATTCGATCGCGCGTCGTCCAAGGCGAACGGCGCCGCGGCCGATGCCGTGCTGGGACAGACGGATTTTATAATGAAATCGGCGGGAACATCTGCCGCGAAAATGAACGGGCCTGTTGGCGTCTTCGCTGACGCGCACGGTCGGCTCTGGGTCACGGACAGGCTCAACCATCGCGTGCTGCGGTTCGACAAGTGCGCATCGAAGGCGAACGGGGCCGACGCCGACGGTGTGCTCGGCCAGCCGAATTTCACAACGGGAACGAGCGGACTCTCCGCGTCGAAGATGAACCGTCCGATGGGAGTGTATCTCGATGCCGGCGATCATCTCTGGGTGTGCGAAGACGACAACAACCGTGCGATACGGTTCGATGGGGCCTCTTCGAAGGCCAACGGGGCGCCGGCGGACGGGGTCCTGGGACAGCCCGACCTGACGACGAATCTCAAGGGTCAGTCGCGCAACGGCGTGGGCAATCTTCGCGGTGTCTCCGGCGATGCGGCCGGCAGGCTGTATCTTGTCGACGAATCGAATAACCGCGTGCTCGTGTTCAATCATGCCGCAACGCTGGCGAACGGGGCATATGCGGATTACGTCCTGGGCCAGTCCGATTTCGGGAGCGATCCGATCATACAGCAGGAAATTTCCGATCCCTCCACGCTGAACCATCTCCTGTTCATTCCCCGCGCAACGACGGCCGCGATCGGCGGTAAATATCCGCTCATCATCACACTGCACGGGATCGGGGAGAGTGGGTCCGACCTCTGGAAAGTGAAGCGCGAGGGGCTGCCGAAAATACTGGACGGGAAAAACTCGTTCCCGTTCTACGTCGCATCGCCGCAATGTCCCTCGACGACCGAATGGTATTACAACGGCGGCATACAACAGAAAGTGAACGCCCTTATCGACAGCCTCGTCGCACGCTATCCGGTGGACACGAACCGGATCTACCTGACGGGCCTGAGCATGGGCGGCATCGGCACGCTCGATCTTGCGATCCGCTATCCGAACCGGTTTGCCGCGCTGCTGCCGATCGCCTTCAGGATCGAGGACGGATGGAACCTCTGCCGCATCAAAGATATTCCCATGTGGGCATTCCATGGGGAAAAAGACGATATTATTCCAATTTCGAAAGCGCAGGCGGTGATCAATGCGCTCACCGTCTGCGGCGCTTCGCCGGTGTTCACCGCGTATCCCGACCTGTTCCACGATTCGTGGACGAGGACGTACAATAATCCGGCCGTGTACGACTGGCTGCTGACGCATACAAAACACTGACGATGACGACCGCGACAATCGGCAAACCGAATAGCTTCACCAAACGCCTGCGTGCATGCGCATGTCTCGCGCTCTGCGTCATGGTGTGTGCGCACATGAACGCCGGGCAGCACGTGCGGCCTGCGGATGTCCGTGCATTTATGGATGAGCGTGTCGTGAGCGAGCGATATGTGTTTCCCCCGGGCCGATTCCCGACGTGCGCATGGAACAACGAACACGCAGTGGAAAAACTCGTCGGTCCCGTTCCGTTATCCGTTGCGTACTACAACGCCGCGTTCCAACGCGTCACCTCCGCCGACGAGCCCGGACGATACGGCGCGGTGATCGAAGGCACGACGCAGGCGGGATTCGCCGTCCGCCGATACATCACATTGTTCTGTTCACGCGCCGAGTTCGACGACTACAGCCGGAATGTACCCGTGAGAATGAACGCGCTCCGCGACTACGGGATCGCTAAAAAAAAATGGGACACGTACGCCGCCCGTGAGGAACGGTTCTCATTCGGCGGCCTGAAATATTTTCCGCAGCGCGATCCCGATGCCGCCATTTTTCTCGCAGGCCTCAACGACATGGACGAGCGGAGTCCGATAGAGGACACACCGCGCATCAGGGACAGGCAGTGGTGGATCACGCTCAAACGGCGCCTGGATACGAACGCCGCCGCCGGAGAGCCGGTGCGCGGCGTGCAAGCGGATACAACGCGCGCGGTTGAAAGTCTCCCGCGTGCGCCGAAGCCCGCCCTGAACGGGCCCGCACCGCTTTCTCTGCGGACGCTTCAGCCTGTCTCGCGTGAACAGAAGATGCGGATCGATTCGCTCCGCACCGTCTGCCGTGCATGGGCCGCATCGAGCGGCATTCCTC
>JAVBYH010000128.1 GCA_030824175.1 Bacteroidota bacterium
CACAGGAACGTGCACCGGCGCACTCCGTTGCCTTCGACACGCTCGAAGACAACGAGGCTCCGTCGCTCGGCATGTTCGCCGCGCACAAGGTTGACGACGAGCCGTCCGCGGACATGTTCGCCGCGCACACGTCAAACGAATCCGACGAAGCGGATGAACCGGCGATCGTGCTGCCGCCCCATTTCACCGAGAGCGACAGGCTCACGATCATGAACGCGCTCTTCAACGGCAATGAGACGCTGTTCGAGACGGCCGTCGACACGGCGGTGCATGCTGGGACGTGGGACGACGCGATCATGGCGCTCGACGGATTCTTCGCCGATCAGCATATCGATCCGTTCACCAAGGAAGCGATGATGTTCACAAATATTTTAGAATCGTGGCACGGGACGCTCAAAAAATGACAACGTCCGCTCCGGTTCACACGTAGAAGAAGTAAAGAAGGGTGTAACGTTTTATGTTTATAGATTCGGCGAAAATTTATGTCCGCTCCGGCAAGGGCGGCGACGGCATCATCCATTGGCGCAGGGAGAAATACGTTCCCAAGGGCGGACCGGACGGCGGCAATGGCGGCAAGGGCGGCAATGTGATCCTCCGCGCGAACAAGCAGTTGAATACGCTCCTCGACTTCCGCTACAAGAAAAAATTCGAGGCCAAGGACGGCAACGCGGGCGAGGGCTCGAACTGCGAGGGCCGGTCGGCGGAGGACGTCTACGTGAACGTGCCTCTCGGCACACTCGTGCGCAACCATGCGACGGGCGAGGTCATGGCCGATCTCACGGTCGACAAGGAGGAGTTCGTCATCGCGCACGGCGGACGCGGCGGCAAGGGCAACTGGGTCTTCAAGACGTCGACGAACCAGGCGCCGCGCATCTGCACGCCCGGCGTTCCCGGCGAGGAGTTCACGCTCGATCTCGAGCTCAAGCTGCTCGCGGACATCGGCCTCGTCGGCTTCCCGAACGCGGGAAAGTCGACGCTCATCTCCGTCATCTCCGCGGCGAAACCGAAGATCGCGAACTATCCGTTCACGACACTCGCGCCGCAGCTCGGCATGGTCTACTTCAAACCGAGCAAAAGCTTCGTCGTCGCCGACATCCCCGGCCTCATCGAGGGCGCGTCCGACGGCAAGGGGCTCGGCATCCAGTTCCTGAAACACATCGAACGCACGAAGGCGCTCGTGTATCTCATCGACGCCACGAGCGAAACGATCAAGGAGGATTACAAGATCCTCTTCAACGAGCTTAAGTCGTTCAACGAGGAGCTGCCGAAGAAGCAGACGATCATCGCGCTGACGAAACTCGACATCGCCGACGATGGCGTGCGCAAGGCGATCAAGAAGATCAAATTCCCGAAGGGCACCCCGGTGTTCCATATTTCGGCCATTACCGGCGAAGGCATCGAGGAGATCAAGGAAGCCATGTGGAAGACCGTCGTGCAGGACGGCGAATAACATTCCCAGGCGTGTTCACGCAAATAACGTCATCGGATCCGGCCGCACGGCCCGGGTCCGGTGACTTTTTTTTATTGACGCGTGTGTTCAGCCTGCACCTTTTCCGACAAGTACAATTTCATGAGGGATTGGTACGGAACATCTTTTTTATTCGCCAATATCTTCAGATCGTTTAGAAGAGATTCCGGCAGCCGAATTGAGATGGAAATTAACGACGGTTTCAGATTGGGAAATTTCACCCTGGCAGCCGCAGACCAATCCACATATTCCGTTGAATCATGGTTTGCCCAAAAGGCCCTCTCGGCATCCTCATTTTTGAACTTCGGCATATGCTTACGCTTTTTCGTCATAAATCTTCCTCTCTTTCCTGGACATATCCCTGACAGAGATTATTCGTATATATCCATTCCGAATCGTGAACACCGCAAAGAGATGTCGGTTATTATCCGTATGCCCTAAGGCCTTGTACCGTTGTCCTTCTGAAGATGAATGCGCAACGTCTGCGGCTGTGATAAGCGGCGCATTAAAAAACATCTGCTCGGCCTCAGTATTGGTAACATCGTGAAGGATAAAATTTTTATCAATGTTACCACTGTCCCATTCGAATCCTTCGCATTCATCCATCCGGAGCATAGGCGTCCTCTGTATATTTTAAAGATATACATTTTACCACCTTCCGTCAAGCGCTTTTCATGGGGTCACCCGGCCCAGGGAGCCGCGTTCGGGGATCTTGTAGCCGAGATACGTGCCGGAACTGATCCCCATCAGCAGGAGGATGGACGAATCGAACTCCGGCATGCGCAGCTCGGTGAACACCGTATAGAGGAAAACCACCGCTAGCACGAGGGTCCACCCGGCCATCTGAAACCTGTGGAAGCAGAGACCGTGACCGTCCGAGAGGATGTCGTAGATGAAGTCGTCCGAGGCTTCCCCTCCATCAATCCGCTTCGCCCTCGCATCGATGACGGCGGCCCCGAGGGCCGTCACGGTGCTGATGCCGAGCAGGGCGATGACCGAGGAGGGCATCGTGTCGATCCTCCCCGTCTCCACCCACAGCATGAGGAACGAGATCACGACGACGAAAAACCAGAGCGCCATCTGCGTGCGGGACAGACTGTAGGGCTTCCTCCCCGACGCCGGATCGGCCCCTGCATCGCGCAGCAGATCGCTCTTGTACGCGAGGATGTGGAAGAGCACGAAGAGGAACACCGCCACGCCGATGCAGAAGAAGAAGATCGGCCTGCGCACGAGGATGAACGAAAAATTGGGGATGTCCGACGTGATCCCCGCACTGAGCGTTCCGTTCTCGAGCCCGGCTGTCACGGAGACGTGTTGCGTGAAGAAATGATCGCGCCCCCGCGTTTGCAGGTATCCGTCCCAGAGCGTCCGCGCGGGTCCCGATCTGGAGAGCAGGAACGCAATCTCGTCCCTCTCGGGTCTGAGTGCGCACGGAGATGTGCCGCGCAGCGGCATGCCGTCGACGACGAGCGCGATCGGCGACTCCTGTGTCGTCGATCGCTCCATGAGCGCACGGAGCGGACGCACGCGGAGCACCACGACCTCGTCCAGAGCGGCGGCATCAGGCCGCGCAGCGTTCCCCGAAACGATAGAGAGAAGCGACGGCAGCGAATCACGCAACGATAGTGCTGTCGGCGCGGGAACGTCGCCCGCCGGCACACGCGTGAACAGGCAGGCGATCAGCAGCAGCGACATGACGATTCTCATTTCACCCCCCGATGTATGAAATGATCCGTTCACCGACCCCGACAGGGCGGCTCACACGTGTACGATTCTTTTTAGCATGTTGTTGCGTGCTGCGGCGTGTTCGAGAAAATCGGCCGTCTCCACCCATTCCTGTTTCACGATGCACCACCAGTCGTCCGCCAGTCCGGTCTTCACATACTCGTAGGGAAGCCATCCGTAGCCGTTCTCCCCCCATGCCGTGCCCCACGAGTTGCGTATGAGAAACGCGCCCCGGGTCTCCGGAGAACCGGCAGTCGTATTTTTTATGCGCATCGCATCGTCATAGCCGAATGCGGCGACGGCATGCCCTCCCGCCACCTTTTCTCCGGCGCCGGGAGACGGGATCCTTCCGCTGGACGATGCCTGATCGATCGAGTCATAGACGGTAAAGCCGAACATCACCGGCACGCCGCCCGCGAGAGTGGACTTGATGTGCGTCACGACATCATCACGCATGAGAGCGGGCTGGTCGAGCCTGCAATATTTGATCGTCTGGAAATTCTGCGCGAAGGCGTAACAGAACGGCGTGGGCTCTCTGTCGAATTTCGCCGGCGTGTATTCCCAGTATTCCTCAGGCGGCACGCCGAAGAGGACGAGCGCGCCGAGCGTCGTGCGCAGGAAGGCGCCGGTGTCCCCGTTCCAGTGGAGCATGTTGCGCGTGGTCTTGTAGAGGAAAAGCCGCGAGGCCTTGAGATGGTTGCCGAACGCCTTCCGCTCGGAGTATTCGACGACGCCGAGTGCGGCATGTGCGGTGCAAGAACCGAGCTGCCCCTGATCGTCAACGGGTGAACACCATTGGCGGAGATCGACAGATGAGACGGGCTTGTGGTCGCCGTTGTGCGGGATCTTGATCGTGGTGAGCAGCGGTTTGATGTGAGCGTGATCGAGAGCGTAATCGCGAAAATCGGGATAGTCGCGCAGCCATCCCATGCCGTGTTCAGCGGTGCGGTTGTTCATATATCCCCCCTGTGG
>JAVBYH010000101.1 GCA_030824175.1 Bacteroidota bacterium
TCCGCTCGAACGACCTCATCTCAATCGGCAAGATGGCGCACGCCGTGCAGCAGGAGAAAAGCGGCGACGCCGTGTACTATGTCGTGAACCAGAAGATCGAGCCGACGAACATCTGCGTGCTCGAGTGCAAGTTCTGCGATTTCGCGGTAAAGCCCGGCTCCCCGCAGGGTTATGAAATGACAATCAAGGAAATACTCGACAAGCTCACGCCGAACATCCACGAGGTGCACATCACCGGCGGACTCCACCCGGACTGGGACTGGAAGTACTACCTGGAGATGGTGCGCGACATCAAGCGTGCGTTCCCGCAGACGGACGTGAAGGCATTCACCGCCGTGGAGATCGACTTCTTCCACAAAAAATTCAAGATGTCCGTCGAGGAGATCCTGCTGCAATTGAAGGACGCCGGGCTGCGCACAATGCCGGGCGGCGGCGCCGAAGTGTTCTCCGCGCGCATCCGCAAGGAGCTCTTCCACCAGAAGATCGGCGAGGAGGTGTGGCTCGACATCCACAAGCGCGCGCACAAGCTGGGCATACCGACGAACGCGACGCTCCTCTACGGCCACATCGAAACGTACGACGAACGCGTCGTCCATATGATGAAGCTGCGCGAGCTGCAGGACGAGACGAACGGCTTCCTCACGTTCATTCCCCTCGCCTTCCAGCCGGGAGACACCGGGATAAAGCCGAAGAACAATTTCACCTCCGCAATCGAGGACCTGAAGACGATCGCCATCTCGCGCCTCATGCTCGACAATTTCCCGCACATCAAAGCATACTGGGTGATGCTCACGGAGGAAGTGGCCTCCATCGCCCTCCACTTCGGCGCGGACGACATGGACGGCACCGTCGGCGGAGAAAAGATCGCGCACGACGCCGGCGCCGTCAGTCCGATGGCAATGGCGAAGGAACAGATCATCAAGATCATCAAAGACGCCGGAAAGATCCCCGTGGAACGCGACGTGTTCTATAACGCGCTCCATGTGTCGTCGGACGGCATCATCGGCAAGATCCCGTACCTCAACTGCATTCCCTTCTTTCACGACTTCGAGAAGAAGCAGTTCACGTTCCTCCCGATCGTGCCGCGCCGCATGGGCGAGCTTGCGAGGAAGGATACGATCGATGCCGGCGTCTTCTCGCTCATGGATTTTTATTCGATGGAGGACGAGCTCGAGATGCTGCCGTACGGCATCGCCACGCGCGACCAGGTGAAGAGCGTCATGCTCTTCTCGAAGGAAGGGTGGCACGACCTGGACGGCAAGCGCATCGGCATCACGGACGACACCGCGACCTCCATCCGCCTCCTGCAGGTGCTTCTCGAAAAAAAATACGGCGTTAAAGCGCAGCTTGAACGGATGCAGACGGGCATCAACGACTGCAGCAAGTTCGATGCCGTGCTCTACATCGGCGACGAGGCCCTGAAACGGAATAAGATCGGTCTCGACGGATTCGAGCTCGTGTTCGATCTTGCGCGCGAATGGTACGACTGGCAGAAGCTTCCCTTCGTGTTCGCCGTGTGGGCGGTACGCCGCGCATGCACGGATGAACGGAAAGCGGCTCTCCTTGAAAGCATCGGCCACTCGCTCACAACGAACGAGTCACGCCTCGATTCGATCGGAACGATACACGGCGCGCGTATTCAGCTCACGCCCGGGGAGACCGCCGACTATCTGCAGGGATTCAATTTCAGGCTCGGCGATCGGGAGCGGACCGCAATGAAACTATTTAAAAAACTAGTTGCCGAAGTGATGGTTGCTTTGTAAATTTTAACATATGAACACACCACTGGTTACGACGCTGCAGGACCTTCTGAAGCGGGGCGCGAAACTGATCCCCGACGGAGGCTCCGAATTTTCGGGCTACAATGCCAAACGGCAGAGCAAGTACCTGCTGTGGAGGAAAAACTGCCTCGACGCCATTGGTCAGCTCCGCGAAAAGGGCACCGTGCTGTACTCGCGCATCGCCAACGACGAGAACGGCATGTATTTTTATCAATCCTCGGCCCAGAAGATCTCCTCGGTCGTCGAAGACGCCCTCGAGATCGCCCGTTTGATGCAGGAAGAGGCAGTGGCGGTGGCGAAAGCCGAAGAGGAACAGGCTGCCGAGGCAGTGGCTGCTGCAAAAGCCGAAGAGGAACAGGCTGCCGAGGCAGTGGCTGCTGCAAAAGCCGAAGAGGAACAGGCTGCCGAGGCAGTGGCTGCTGCAAAAGCGGTCCACCGCAAGCCATCCCCCGACCCGGTCATCACCACAAGACAGCCGGTGCTCGAAACGCTCCAACGGCCGGAACTCTCCCTCGCCGAACGCCTGGACGAGAATCTGAATGCAGCACACGATCGCATCCCGTCGCAGGAACCGATCGCGGCATTGGAAGTCATCAGCGAAGCGGCTGCAGAACCGCTTGTGATCGATGTGCCGGGTGCCGACAGCGAGGTGAACAACGGCGGGGCACAAATCCCGACGCTCGATGGCGTCACAGAACCGGAACCGATCGCAGAGTTCGAAGTGCTCGCCGAACCCAGTCAGATCGGGAACCCCGGCGTGCTCGACGATGCTGATCAGCAGGATGAACGTTCGCACCCCGATCGGTGGAAGACAATCGAACCACCCATTCTGATGCCCGATACGTACGATGCTGCGCCTGCACCGGGCAAGGACGATGCATCCGCCCCGGTCGATGAAGCGCCGGCTCCGGGCGAGGACGATGCACCCGCTCCGGTCGATGATGCGCCTGCTCCGGTCGAAGAAGATGCGCCCGCCCCCATCGAGGATGCCGCCGTCGCGCACGATGCACTGCCGCAACCTCGGGCAAGCAGCGCTGAAACGACGCCGGTCCTAGTCTTTTCATCATCGGACCATCCGCTGATGCCTGCGCTCCAAGCCATGTTCAGGGAGCGGTCCGTCGACTGCACACTCGTCGCGCACACATCGGGCATATGGAATTCGCTTCCAGCCCTCGATGCCATGCGCCCCCTCCCGCGCTACGGCACGTTTCTGCTTTCGCCGGACCATTGCCAGGAGGAACTGATGGCGCTCGGCTATGTCGCCGGCAGATATCCGTGGCTCACGCTCTCGTGTCTCCATCATGCATCGCAGCGAGTCTCCGCACTGCTCCCCGGCGTGTCTCGCTTTACCTTTACAACCTCTCCGGTCGAACTTCGGACGGAGCTGATGAACGAATTGAAAACAGCGGGTTACTCCGTTTCACTTTAGAGCATACAGACAACCATGCACCTGACAGATATTTACGCGAAGATCCGTGCCAATCAACGTATCAATGCCGAGGAGGGAATATTCCTCTTTCGCAATGCGGAGCTCCTCGACCTGGCGGACCTCGCCAACGAGATCCGGTTCAAGAAGAATCCCGATCCGAGCGTCACTTTCCTCATCGATTCGAATCCGAACTACACGAACGTCTGTTCCATCGACTGTATCTTCTGCGCGTTCTACCGTCATCCCGGCGAAGAGGGATCGTACACGCATACCGTCGATGAGATGATCGAAAATTTCAAGGCCTCGGCCGCCAAGGGCGTAACGACGATCCTGCTTCAGGGCGGTGTGAATCCCGCCCTGCCCTTCGAATACTATCTTGAGATGGTGGAACGCACGCGCAAAGAAGTGCCCGAGATCTATCCTCACTTCTTCTCGACCTCCGAGATCCTTGGGATGGCGGAAGTCTCCGGCCTTCCCGTGACAGACGTGCTGAAGAAATTATGGGATGCGGGGCTGCGCAGCATACCGGGAGGAGGAGCAGAAATCCTTTCGGAACGTGTTCGGAGGAAGATCAGCAGTAAAAAAGGCGGACCCGAGGAATGGCTCAGCGTGATGCGCGAGGCGCAGAGGCTCGGCTACAAGACCACCGCCACGATGATGTACGGGCACCTCGAGACCGAGGAGGATATCGTTACCCATCTCGAGAGCGTACGCGCGTTACAGGATGAATACAACGGCTTTACAGCGTTCATCCCATGGAGTTTCAAGCCCGGCAACACACCGCTCGAGAAGATCATTCCCCACTACGCCACGCCCATGCGCTACCTCCAGATGCTCGCCTTCTCGCGGATTTATCTGGACAACATCCAGCACATCCAGGCATCGTGGTTCTCCGAAGGCAAGAAGACAGGACAGGTCGCCCTGCATTTCGGTGCGGACGATTTCGGCGG
>JAVBYH010000114.1 GCA_030824175.1 Bacteroidota bacterium
CGCTTTGATACTGCGTGTACGCGCCGTTCCATACGACGCTCAGCACGGCGTTCACGCCGATCGACGCGAGATAGTCCATCCCGTCCGCGATGTTCTGGTCCGAGAAGAGGATATTGCTGTCCACATTCGTCAGCTTCACGCCCCGGAATTCTTCGAGTTGCTGCGCGTGTGCGGCGTTGCACGAGAGCATGAATGCGATAAGGATGCCTGCGGTCGTTGTTTTCAATGCGCTCATTTCATGAGGATCATCTTGCGCGACTGCACGAACGAGCCGGCGGTGAGCATGCAGAAGTACACTCCGCTTGAAAGCGCGGAGGCGTCGAAGCCGACCGAGTAGGTTCCCGGCCGCTCGACCCTGTCGACGAGCGTCGCGACCTCGCGGCCGAGCACATCGTGCACGGAGAGACGCACGTGCTGCCGTTCGCGGTTCGTGTACGCGATGGTGGTTGCGGGATTGAACGGATTCGGATAGTTGCCGTGCAGCTCGCTTTTCAGCGGAACCGCGGCGGGTTCCTTCACCGGCCGGTCCACGGCGAGAACGACGTCCGGAGACAGCGCCCGGTTCACGAGCAGCATCACCGCATCGGCGACGACGTAGCGTCCCGGTTCGAGCCGGCTGTTGTCGATCTTCAGCACCGTTTTCGATCCGCCGCCTTGATAGATCGTGCCGATCTTCTGCCAGCCCTTCCTCGCGAGGTCGCTTTGGTCGACGACGACCTGTGAAGAGTCGTTCTCCGAGTAGAGCGTGTAGACGGCATTTTGCGACCACGGTGTGTTCGGAACGGCGTACGCGTAAACGTCGTAGTACGCCGCAGCGGGAATCTGGAACGTGTATGAGAGCGACGCCGCCTTCACAGT
The DNA here is from genome assembly GCA_030824175.1 of Bacteroidota bacterium. Lineage (GTDB taxonomy): Bacteria > Bacteroidota > Ignavibacteria > UBA10030 > UBA8401 > CAISDA01. The sequence continues at coordinate 859 of JAVBYH010000114.1, forward strand.
ATCGGCGGTGCGGAGGATCGCGCCCTGGTATCCCTTCATCGTGTACGTCTGCCACTGCCCTGTCGTGCGCACGGCGAGGTCCGTCTCATTCAGGATCCGGCCTTTCGGCCTCCACACTTTTCCGTTGCGGTACGGGAGCCGGGCCGGCGTCGAATAATATCTGTTCTTGAGGAACGTTCCGACGCGGTCCGAGTTGGCGCGCAGCGCCTCGTAGAAGAACATGCATTCCCCCTTCACGCCTTTGGCACGATTGGCGGAGAGCATCTGTCCGAGGAATGTCGTGTCCACGACATATGAGCCGACGCGCCCGAGGATGCCGGCGGCGTAGACGGAGGGATTCAGACGGCCGATGTCGTTCCATGAGGCGTTGAGCGCGTACGTGTAGTCGGCGAAGGAATACTGATAGAGCTGCGGAATCAGATTGTCGACGATCCCCGTCTGCATCCACTTCTTCGAGTCCTGCAGCAGCTGCTGGTATCCCCAATTGTAGGGGGTCGGAGCCGAGGAGAGGATCATGTTGGGGCCGCGCGCCTTCACCGAATCGCGCACCGAGGCGAGATACTGCGTCATCTTGTCCGCGCGCCATTGCATCCACGCCGCGTTTGTATGGCTTGCGGGAGGAGCCGCGCCCGTGTGTTCGGCCTTGTAGAGGGCGACCGTCGTCGAATCGTATCCGCCCTCCACCGGCATTGCCGGCAGGCGGTCGTCGCCCTGCACGCCGTCCACGTCGTACGTATCCATCACCTCGGTGAGAAGCGAGGTCATGAATTTCTGCGCGTCGGGATTGATTGCGGACATCCAGTCGAAGCCGTTGTGGACGACGAGCGCGCCGCCGCTCGTCTTCAGCGCCCAGTCCGGATGTTTCGCGATGATGTGGCCGCCGCCGAGGCTGTACGATGTCGCGAAGCCGAACTCGAACCACGGGATCACCTCGATGCCGTTACGGTGGGCCTCGATGACAAGCCGCGCGAGGAAATCCCGGTTGACGAACGGCGACGAGGGCAGGACCGATTCGCCAAATTCGCGCTTCATCACCGTGCTTGGGTAGAGTGTGTAGCCCTTGTTGTAGACGACCGGAAAGACGACGTTCACTCCGAGTGCGGCCAGATAATCCATCGCATCCACGATGCCCTGATCCGAGGAGAGTACATTGCTGTCCACATTCGTGATCCACACACCGCGGAGTTCGTCCGCGGTTTGCGCGGGGAGCGTCAAAAACAAACACACAAGCATGCATCCTATCACATATCGCTTCACGCCGACTCCATGATCATTGCGCCACAGGGGGGAACACAGCCCGGTCCTTGTAGAGCGTTTTAAAAAATGCGGGATACCGTTTCATTCCCTCGTAGAAAAAGAACACTTCGCCGTGAACACCCTGCCTGCGGTTTTCTTCAATCATGCGCTGCAGGAATTTTTGGGAGGGATAATACGTCCCGACTTTCAGGAGGATGCCGGGATAATAGCGGCCGCGTTTGTCCGGATCGATCTGTTCGGTGAGAATGGACAGTTGTTCGCCCCGGTACCGCTTCATGTCATAGCGGTACACCTGCGGGAAGACGAGGTCCACGAATCCGCGGTTGACCCACGCAGGCCAGTCCTGCAGATATTCCTGCTTGCTCCAGGGATAGATGCTCGGCGACATCGTGACGAGGATGTTCTTGTCGGCCTGCTTCACGGTGCGATAGAGGCGTTCCATGAACGCGTTCAGGATGTCGGCACGCCATTGCACCCACGCGCTGTCACGGCAGTCCTTCGGCGGCTCCTTGCCATTATGTTCGGTGCGGTAGCGCCCGACTGTATACTCGTCGTAGCCGCTCTCCGACGGCATGGCGGGCAGACGGTCGTCTCCCTGGATCCCATCGATCTTGTACTTCGTTACGACTTCCACGATGAGCGAGATCATGAACTCCTGGACGTCGGGACGGAACCCGTTCATCCATTCGAATCCGTTCTTTGAAACGAGCTGTCCCTTGGCATCGCGCGATGCCCAATCCGGTTTCAGTCGGATGAGGACGCCGCCGTTCTCCTTGAACGAGGAGGAGAAGCCGAACTCAAACCATGCGATGACCTTGATGTGCTTCGCATGCGCCGCTTCGATGAGCTCGGCAAGCGGATCACGGCCGGTGAACTGCGTGTCGATCTCAACGCCTGTGAAGCGCTTCATGATCGCGCTCGGATATGTTGTCATCGCCTTGTTCCACGTGACGACGAAGATCGCGTTGATGCCGGCGTCGGAGCAGAGGGCGACGGCCGTCTCGATGTTCTTCTTCGAATTCAGCACTTTGCTGTCCACGTTCGTCAGCCATACGCCGCGGACGGCGGTCACGGGATCGGCGGCGGACACACGGACGCAGATGAAGAGTGCGACGATGCAGAGGAATACTTTCATTGGACCGGCTTTCTATGTGTAATAGTAGTGAGAGGGTGCGTTACACTTAGAGCTCCGCGCGCAACCCGATGCGGGCGGAAAGGAACTGCATGCCGGCGACATTCTCGAGATCGAGGTCGAGCGTCTGCCATAATTCCCCCACAATGATCTTATAGTCGATGCCTGCGGTGAGCCAGAGGGGATCGATGAGATGCACCGCGCCCGACATTCCCACATTGAGCGTGCCGCTCCAATCCTCCTGACGGTTCTCCGGCACGGCAAGCACGAGCGCCTTCACGCGGTTGCCTGTGCCGGCGCTGTCGACGACGAGTGTGCTGTAATAGGCGCCGCGCGTGTTGACCCAGTTCGTGAACCCGAAGCCGACGACGACGTGCGCCTGCATGGCGTCACTGCGGTGCAGGTTCATCATCGCCTCCGCGGTGAGGCTTGCCGCGGTGAGTTTCATCGCAAGGCCCGGCATCGGCACGGTATAGCGTTCGGCGGCCGTCCCCTGGCCCAGCGTGACGACCTTCTGCAGCGCATCGGCATTCGGCGTCGTCAGCTCGACGTATTCGAATTTTCCGACCCAGGTCCATTCGGGACTGACCTGTGCGCCGACATAGGCCATGCCGCCTGTTCCGCCGCGGTAGCGGTTGTGGAGGGACCCGACGGGAAGATTATAGACGGCTCCGGCGCCCGCAATGACGGACCCCGTCTGTGCCTTCGCCCCGCCCTGAGGAAGGACACACAGTACTGTCAGCAGCAGTCGCACCGCCACCATTGATATTCGTTTGAATGGCATAAGCAGTTCTCTTAATAGTGAAAATCCAACCCGATCCTGAGATCAACTTCGTTCTCGACGGGAAACGCGGCATAGGAGGCGTCATTCCCCGCCGAGAGATGCTGTATGTACGACGC
>JAVBYH010000063.1 GCA_030824175.1 Bacteroidota bacterium
TATTGGACCTCGATCCCCGTCTTGAACAGATGCGCCGAATGGATCTGGGACGTGTAATCGCCCTTGAATGTCAACGACTGCGTCTTGTCGTCGCGCCAGATGTTCTGGGAGCCCCGCGTATCGAAAAATCCAGTGCGCGGATCGATTTGCGGGGGCGTGATCGACGTCTCATATTTACCGGCGGTGTCCCTGGACCAGAAACTGTCGGGGGTCCTGCCGTCGAGCGATCCCCGGTAATTGACCCCGAGATAGCCGAGGTTCAGATTATAGTACGATGAATTCGAGATGACGTGGTTGTATGCGAAATTCAACGCGTTGTTGTCCCGCGTATAGGTGGCCACGCGATCGGGATTGTATTTCCACAGCCATTCGTAGCTGCTCCACTGTTTGTACGAGCCGTGGTAGCTCAGCACGAACTTGTCGTTTTGGGTGATGTCCCAATTCACTTTGGCGTTGAGATTGAACGTATTGTCCTGACGCTCGGTGATGTCGAGTCCCATCAGTACGGGAAATTTCCCTCTCACGCGTCCGTTGTTGTATGGGCCGTCGGTGATGTTGATGTTCGAGGAGAGAAAGAAACTCGTCTTCCCGGGAATGTGGATGCCGGCCATCGGGAGCAGTTCCTGCGTGAGCGGTTCGGGTCCGCCGACATAGAGGGACATATAGTCCGTGTTGTACACCTCGCCAAGGCCCTTGAGATGGTCCATCTTGTATTCGACGCCGGCGCTGTACCGCTCGCCGCCGCTGCGCGTCGTGATGTTCACGACGCCTGATTGCGCCTGGCCGTATTCAGCCGAGAAGCCGCCGGTCAGCAGTTCGACGCTCTGCACATCCACGACGTTGAGATCAAGCACGCTTCTGCCGCCGTAGATCGGATGGTTCACGGGCATACCGTCGATCATATAGAGCACTTCGCCGCCGCGTCCTCCGCGTATGTGGATGTCCTTGAGGCTTTCGTCCCGCACCTGGAGTTGCGAGCCGTCGCCGAGTTTGACGTATTGCGACGCCGAGGAGATGAAGGCGCCGGATTGCACTTTGAAGAAATCGGTGCTCGACTCCAGACCGGGCATGGCCCGGATCGCGTCGGATGAGATCGTGCGCCGCGTCGAGGTGACGTCCTTCTGCACGAGTTTTTGTTCTGCGGTGATGACGACATCGCCCAGCTGCACCGCCGTTTGTTCGATGTCCACGTTCACCTCCGTCGTCAGATCCTCACGGACGGCAAGGCCCTGCACCGTAACGCTCCGGTAGCCGATCATGGTCACCTGCACGGACACCGTGCCCGGCTCGACGCGGAGAATAAAAAATTTCCCGTTCAGGTCCGTGATGGATCCCAGCGTCGTCCCTTTCACGACGATGTTGGCGCCGATGAGCGGTTCCCGTGTCTGCTTGTCCCTGATGAGGCCGGCAATCTTACCGGTATTTCCCGCGACCAGCACCGACGTCACGAACAACGAAGCAATGATGTAATATTTCATAAGATGTGGTGTTAACGTTATCGACAAATTGAGCATCATGCGATGTCCCTACTGGACACGCAGACTCTGTAATATTTCCCTTGCCATGACCTTCGCATCGTCCTCACGCACGAAATAGAGCGGGAAGCCGAGCACCGCCGCGTCGTATGTGGTGCCGTAGTAGCGGAGCCCGATATAGCGGCCGCGATATTTCGTGTATGAACTTGTCGGCAGATTTTCGTAGGAGTACAGACCTTCGGTGAATCCGGCCGGAACGGTGATCAGATTCACCTGCCCCAGCATGCCGCTGAACGGGAAGAAATTCGTTTTCACCGTATCGACCCTGAACTGGCTGAACTTCGAGGACACTGGGCTGCCGCCGATGCAATCGCCGATCAGCGCGGTCTCGTCGACAGTGCGGATGTGCAGATAGTCGTACACGAACGTCCCCGGGAGGAATGTGAACGGAAAATTCTGCGTGTAGGCGAAGGACTTCAGGATACCCCAGCCGCTCATCAGGAATTTTCCGCCGACGCGCAGATAGTCGGTAAAGATCGCGATGTTTTTGGGATCGGAGATCTTGTGCGGAACGCTGACCGGACGATCGTCCGCATGCCACAGGATGAGCTTGTAGTGTGCGAGCGTATCGCGCGGCGGCATGCCGCCCTTGGTTTTGTAATCCCACGTGTCGGCCCCGGGAAACACGCGCGCATAAAAGTCGTCGACTGTCTGATCGGGGATGTTGAGCGTGATGAACGGCAGATTGAATTCGTCCGTTTCATCGATGATGAGGACGTTCTTTTCGAATGTGGGAGGCAGCAGTTTGATTGCGACGGAATCGCCGGCGAGGTCGACGAGGTTCGTATTGTTTCGCGAACTCACCTTGATATAGTGGATGCCGGACAGCGGCTGTTTAAAACTCTCGGGCGTAATGATGACGTTCGGGTCCGCAACCCAATGCATCTCCCCGCCATCGACAGACCAGGCGTATTCCACGATCTGGCCGTTCACCGTCATATCGACCGCCTTGAACTGCAGCGTGATGCCCGTCCACCAGTCGCTGACGGTTGACAGCGCGAACACCGATGTGTTCGAGAGCGGATTCAAGATCGTTGTGGCCGGCGGGCTCGCCTTGGTGGTGTAGAGCACGCGGGACACGGCCACGGGATCGATCGCGCCCTCGTTGTCTATGGCGCGCACGTAGAACACCTGTTTGTTGATTGTCTGATTCGAATTGAATGCGATCGTGACGGAAGTTGCCGTCGTATCCTTCCAGGCGGTCGAATCGAACAACAGCCAGTTCGTCGCCGACCCGGGGGCCAGATGATACGTGATGTACCGATACTGGTAGCGCGAGACGAATCCGTCGTCGTCACCTCCGGTCCAATTCAGCGTGGCCAGCGGAAAGACGGTGTCTGCCTCGCTCGGCACGTTGGCCAGTTTTGTGTGCGGCGCCTTGTTGTCGTTGGGCGGCTGCGTCGGTCGTTCACAGGCGATCCAGACCACGCATGCGCACAACGACACTAATGAAAGCACTGATACTCTTTTCATGGAGACATTCATCCTTTTACCGTTTTCGCTGGCATTCCGAAGGCTTAATAATTTTTCACCTGTGAGACCGAGATCTTTCGGTCGAAGATGTACGAGTCCTGGAAGCGCCGTATCGATTTGTACGGATCGATGACAAGATCAAATTGTGTGACGCGTCCCGCGTTGATCGTGATTTCCCGGGGAAAATCCATCACCGACGTCACGCCGGGAGGAAATTGGAGCGGATTGTTGAATTGCCGGGGGATGGCAACGAACACTTCGATGCCGGTCAATCCGAATTCGAACTTGTCGTACGTGCCGGGCGGCGTGTGCCACTCGAAGATCGTGTACGTGACGGGAAGCGTCTTGTAGCGGGGGATCTCGAACGGATCCGTCGCGCCGATCAGTTTGCCATCCGGCCATTGCCGCTGCAGCAGGTTGAACGACAAGGAGGGGTCCCGGTCGATCGTCGGGGCGACATAAAGATCGACGTAATTTTCACCGTTGTAGAGCCGTCCTTTCGACGAAACGACATTGTATCTGTCGATGCGCGAACAACGGGCCGTATCGCCCAGAATGACGAGAATGGAGTCCGCTTCGTTCGCGACAAGCGTCACGCGGAATATTCCGGGCTGCGGCGATTCTTCAACGCCTGTCGAGCAGCCGTGACACAGCAGGAATGAGCAGAGGACAAGGCAAGGGTACAGTAGCGTTTTCATGCGAATGGGTATCTTAAGGGGTTGCAAAGAACGGAGGCGGGATGAATTCCCGCCTCCGTTCAGAGATCGTTTACTTCAACATCATCATTTTACGCACCTGCGACATGCTGCCGGAAACCATCTTATAGAAATACACGCCCGAGGTCACTTTCACGCCTGCATTGTTCGATCCGTCCCACGTGACGAAATGCTGTCCCGCATGCCGCGGCTCGTTGACAAGGGTTTTAACCTGTCTGCCGAGGAGGTCATACACGACGAGGGATACGTCCTGGAATTTCGGGAGAGAGAATCCGATCTCGGTCGAGGGATTGAACGGGTTCGGATAATTCTGCGACAGCTTGAACTCGTGGGCGATGCTCACAGGTTCCTCGACGCCGGTGGCGATTCCCAAAGCGGGATAGTTGTAGAGCTTCACATTGTCGATCAATCCGC